>OMJE01000022.1 GCA_900299275.1 bacterium
ATTCCAATCATTCGAGATGCATTTACGACCGGCTCATCGCTTTCGCGCTAATTTTTTGGCGGGTGTAGTGTAGGTGCTATGGCAGACAAATATGGAGCCGTATGGGTGTCTCACTCGTCGATCGGCGATTTTTTGAAATGTCCGCGCCTCTATTATCTGCACAATGTGTACAAAGACCCGAAGACTCGCCGCAAGATAACTGCGGTGAGTGGGGCAATGGCGCTCGGGTCAGCCGTACACGGAACGCTCGAAGCGTTGAAGGAACTGCCGCTCGAGGAGCGGCTCACGCGAGATCTGCTCGCGGACTACGAGCAGCATTGGCAGACGCTTGCGAGTGGTAAAAAGGGCGGCTTCACAAATACAGAAGATGAATCAGCAATGAAAGCGCGTGGTCGTGCCATGATCGAGCGCGTTATTGCGAACCCTGGCCCCATCGCAAAGAAGACCGTGCGTCTCAAAAAACATCACAATGATGTGGTGCCGAACTTTTTCTTGAGTGAAGATGAGGGTCTCATACTGTGCGGCGCGGTGGACTGGCTTGAGTATATTCCCGAGGACGACAGCTTACGCATCATTGATTTTAAAACGGGCAAGTACGAGGAGGAAAAGAATTCGCTGCAGCTGCCAATCTATCTTTTGCTGCTTAAAGAATTACAGCATCGTGCGGTGCACGGTGCCGCGTACTGGTATCTCGAAAAAGATGATGCGCCCGTGGAGATGGCGCTGCCCGATGCCACGGAAGCCCGCGAGCGTGTGCTTGCTCTCGCGCGCACGATTAAAGATACGCGTACGGCTCAAGCATTCGCCTGTCCGCGCGGAGAAGAGGGTTGCTACGGATGCAGGCCCTACGAAAAAATTCTGCGTGGTGAAGCAGAATACGTGGGCATCGCGCAGTACGGGCAGGACGGTTATCTGGTGACGTAGGAGTGTTATACTTGGTGATATATGGCGACCACTAAAAAATTACTCGCGCTGCAATCGGTTATTTTGTTCGCGGGAACTGTGTTCGCGTGGTCGAAACTCATTCCGCAATTTGTCGACTTCTACGCGCTCTACGGAACATTTTTCCGCGTGAGTGATTGTATAGTGCCTAATCCTTTCGTGACTGCGTGTTTCTATGGTTCAGCGGCTTTCCTTGTTGCGCTCTATGCCTCGGTGCGGCTCTATCAAAATCCAAACGTAAAAGGTGTGCGCAATCTGCGGAACTTTCTCGTATTCTGTGTGACCTTTGCGGGCTCCGTTGTGCTTTCCGAGGCGGCAACGTATTACCACTGGATCTCGTCTTCCATTTCCGTTACGTGCTCGCCGGGCATAGCACCCATCTATACGCCGTGCTTTACCGGTATGCTGTGTTTTCTCGCTGCCGCTGTCGTTGCTTTTTTTGCGGTACGCGCAAGCAGTGAATCCGTATCTGGTACGATAGCCGAATGACTCAGGGCGAAGCACTTGCCGTACTGAAGACCGGCGCCAACGTTTTTCTGACCGGCGAACCGGGTAGCGGTAAGACACACACCATCAACGCCTACATTGACTGGCTTCGGGCGTCCGGCATTGAGCCGTCGATCACGGCGGCGACCGGTATTGCCGCAACCCACGTGGGTGGTATGACGCTGCACTCATGGAGCGGCATTGGGATTGCAGAATCGCTCTCGCGCGCCGACGTAGACCGCATTGCAAGTAAGGAGCACATTGCCCGACGCATCGCGAAGGCCAAAGTGCTCATTATCGAAGAGGTATCGATGCTCTCGGCGCGAACATTCGAAATGGCTGATGCTGTGTGCCGGGAAGTGCGTCGCGTCGATTTGCCATTCGGCGGACTCACCGTGGTGCTCGTGGGTGACTTTTTTCAGCTGCCGCCCGTATCACGCGGCACCGATTCGCCTTTTGCCTATACATCAAGTACGTGGCGCCAGCTCAATCTGCTCTGTTGTTATCTTACTGAACAGCATCGCCAAGACGATGACGCCTTTCTTTCTGTACTCACGGCTATTCGATCCGGCGGCGTTGAAGAACTGCATTATGAGCGCCTACAAGCACGCGCCGAGGATGCAGACACGGCACCGCAAGATGCGCCGCGCCTCTACACCCACAATGCTGATGTGGATCGTATCAATGCGCGCGAGCTCCAAAAATTGCCGGGTCGCGCAAACGAATATCGAATGACGGCGAAAGGGAAGGACTCGCTTATCGAGGCGCTTATGCGCGGCTGCCTCTCGCCAGAAGTGCTCTTACTGAAAGAGGGTGCGGTGGTGATGTTCACAAAAAATTCTCCGCAAGGAAAATTCGTGAATGGCACACTCGGGGTGGTTGCGGGTTTTGGCGCCGATTCGTTACCGATTGTTACCACACGTGAAGGCAAAATGCTCACGGCCGAACCGATGGAATGGCAGGTCGAGGAGGACGGCAAGGTGCGCGCGAGCATTTCGCAGGTCCCACTACGGCTCGCCTATGCAATGACGGTGCACAAGAGCCAGGGCATGAGCATGGACGCCGCAGTGATAGACCTCTCGAAGGCGTTTGAATATGGGCAGGGTTATGTGGCACTGAGCCGCGTGCGTCGGCTTGATGGGCTCTATCTGCTCGGATTGAATGCACGCGCTCTTGAAGTGCACCCAGAGATCTTAGAACGCGATTATGAATTTCGAGACGCATCGTCAGCCGTGCGCGATGCCTTTCATGATATGGCGCGGTCGGAACTTGAAGCGATGCAAAAAAGATTTGTAAAGGCACAGGGTGGGGCGTGGCGAACGGCGTCTAAAAAGCAATCACCATCAAAACGAAGTGCGCTACCGGGACGCCTGGCCGAAACGCTCCAAGCAGTGCGCGATGCCTCGTCTCTTGAACGCGCTGCAAAGGAGCGCGGGCTTACGGTCTCTACCATCGTCTCGCATCTCGAAGAATTGGCGGAGCTCGATGAATTGTCATCGAGCGACTATGCCCACCTGGTGCCGCGCGATGCGCTCGATGAAATCCAGGAAGCGATCGACGAAGCAAACGGCGAAAAGCTTTCCCCAATTTTCCACGCGCTTGGTGGACGGTATTCTTTTGAACTTATTCGTCTTACTCGATTACTGCGCCGATAAGGAGTATACTCATCTTATATGCAAATTACGGTATGTATGGCGAAGCTGCACCGCGTGACGGTGACCGATGCCGATCTTAATTACGTTGGTTCAATAACGATCGACGAGGCGCTGCTTGAAGCATCAGGCCTTGTTGCGGGTCAAGTCGTAAATATCAATAGTCTTTCCAATGCGACGTCGTGGCGCACCTATATTATTCCGGGTGAGCGCGGTAAGGGTCAGATTGTGTTGAACGGGCCACCGGCACGTCTATTCCAAAAAGGTGACATTGTCATTATTTACGGCGAGGCTCTGGTCTCGCCCGAGGAGGCACGCGCAATGACGCCCACGGTTGTATTTGTGGACGGTAAGAATCAGATTACCGAGGTGAAGCAGGGTTCCCGCGCCGTCTAATTGCAAGAAGGGGAGCATCGGCGTACGCTTTACAGAGAGGTCTTTCATCGTAAAGACTGTTAGTACCTTCGAACAAGGAGTGCCTACGTGGCTAAAGACAAAGTAACGTTGCCGCTTCGTCCGGACATTCTGTTCTATTACTGCCAACTGCGTAAGTGCCCTACGATCGCTAAGATTCGCCAGTGCTGTGCACCCAAGGGGTGTCCGCATTTGGGCGCGAAACCGCGAAAGAACATCACGGAATCTGGGACGCGGCGTCGCCGCAAGGAGAAACAGCATGCGAAAGAAAAAAGCGCTTAGCCAAGGGTGGGATCACCCGCTCTTGCGCTCGGCAGATCCGCGTGTGAACACGCTGGTTCGGCTCTTTCGGCTCGAACAAACCCTGAATCCATATGAGAAAGACAGGGTCATCATCGATGCGGCTGTCGCCTATGGCGACTTGCCAAATGTGAAGATGATCCCGGCCTTCCATATGCTCGCACAAGCGCTGCGTCGCGGGAAGCTCGACGGTGTACACACGATCGTCGAGCCGACCTCGGGTAACTTCGGCAGCAGCATCGCGCTGCTTGCACCTGCCTTCGGTGTCGAGCAGACCGTGCTCTACGTGAAGAAGGACGCGCCGCCCGGAAAGATTCACACGATCGAAGCGTTGCCGGGCACGTCCATTTTCAAGTACGATCCTGCTAAGGGTCAGAACGGTCTCGCGCTCGCTCTTGAAGAAGCGAAGAAGCCGGGTGTCATTTGTCTGAACCAGTATGGGAATTGGGACAATGTGGTTGCACACATGAACTACACGGGTCCCGCCATCTGGGAGGCGACGCAAGGCATGGTCACTGCCGTGGTGGCTTCTGCTGGATCGGGTGGTACACTCGGTGGCACAGGACTTTTCTTGAAGCGGAAGAATCCGCACATCAGGACGATTCGTGCCGTGGTCAGTCCGGGGGAAGAAATTCCCGCGGGTAGGACGCTCAAACAGATCGAGGAGATCGTCACCATCGAGTACCCCGATGGCACGTTCGACTACACGATGGTGTGCAGCAGGCAGCAGGCCTTCTTGGCCGCACTCAATCTTGGAAAGCAGGTGCATATGCGGCCCGGACCGACGTCCGGGGAAGCATATCAGGTTGCTCTCGATTGGGTGGGTGAGCGCAAGAAATGCGGCGAGCTTAAGGCGCTGCGCAACGAGCGCGGCTTCGTGCACGTCGTCGTCATTTGCCCCGACAGCATCGAACTGTATGCCGAACGCGTGAGCGGCGGCACCAACTACGAGCATGTTCGCTAGTGCTTGTACAAAACCCCGGAGCGTGGAGGCGCGCCGGGGTTTTTAATATGAAAAAAAGGGGCGCCCCGTATGGAGCGCCCCTTCTCGGGACGAAATCAGGAGGTGCGGAAGATTTCCGCACCCGAGAGGACACCATCGACGAGACATGTCTCGTCGAGGCCCGACATTCCTGCTTGCATCGACGGAGGAAGTACCACCGTCGTCACTTCAAGCTGGCCGACGCCTTTGTGGGCAATGCCAAGCTTGAGTGCGGCTGCATGCGAAAGGTCGAGGTCTCGGCCCTTTTTGTAGGGCCCCCGATCCACAACGACCACC
>OMJE01000023.1 GCA_900299275.1 bacterium
AAAAATGGAGCGGATAAAGAGAAACAACGCGCCCGTCCGGAGCACAAAGGGCGCTGCCGGCAGTTTGTACCAAAGCACCATAATGATCGTGAATATTACAGCCGCAAAAGCGCCGTACACGAACAGCCACTCAACGTTGTAGACGGGCGTGTTACTGAGAATGATGTCTTCGACAGGATTGCTTGCCACAACAGTGGCATATCGCGCTGACAGAAAAACAGAAATGAGACTTCCCGCAAAAACGAGGACGCCAGACAGGAGACGAAAAAAGAAGGTTCGCTCTCTGATGACGTCTTTGTTGGCGCGACGGTAATTCATAGTGGTGCCCTAAAACATACCTAGTCTAGCACAATTAAGACCTCTGTACCGTGGTAGAATGCGGCACATAAAGACTATGGCATCAGTACGGCTGTCGTTCGTCATACCTACGCTTCGTGAAGAAGCTTTTCTTGAGCGGACACTGAAGAATTTGCAAACGCTTGAGATGCCGCATGAGGTTATCATCACGGACGGCGGGAGTACCGATGGCACTCTGGCTATAGCGCGCCGCTACACTGATCTCGTAGAAGTGTGGGGTCTGCCGCGACGCCAAACCTTTGGCGAAGCAAAAAATGCCGGCGCAAAACGTGCGCAAGCTGAATTCGTTGTGTTCATTGATGCTGACGTCCTTATCCCAAACCCAAATGAATTCTTCGCCAAAGCGCTCTCGCTCTTCGACGCCGATCCAAAGCTTCTCGGCCTCACGGTGCCTCTTCGGCCGTGGCCAGAGAATCATTCTGTTATTGATCGTTTGGCAAGCGCGCCGCTCAATTGGTTTTACGTGGTGATCAACAATATTTTTCATATCGGAAATTCGTCGGGCGAATTTCAAATGGTGCGCAAGGATGCTTTTGACCAGATTGGCGGATTTTCAGAAACGCTCGCGGCTG
This sequence comes from bacterium, assembly GCA_900299275.1. Classification (GTDB taxonomy): domain Bacteria; phylum Patescibacteriota; class Minisyncoccia; order Phycocordibacterales; family Phycocordibacteraceae; genus C7867-001. Next base: position 930 of record OMJE01000023.1, read on the forward strand.
GCGAAGATAACGAACTTTTTCGAGCATTTTCTAAGGTCGGAAAAACACGCTCATGCCGGCAGCTGTCGGTGCAGCATTCGCTGCGTCGCGCGCACAAGCTCGGTTGGCTGCGCACGTATGGTATTTGGATTCGCAATGGCTTGTCGGTAATGCTGCGTGGCCGCGCAGCTTACAAGGAATGGTCAGTGGTGCGCTAGGCGCGATTTTGCCCGATGCAGGCAAGTGATTCCATAAAAAGCTCCGTCGAGCGCCCCCACGAGTATTGCAGTGCAGCGGTACGACATGCTTCTTTCGATAGGGAAAGTGACTTAAGTGCGGCGTCACGCAAATCATCGCTAAGGTAGCCGGTGACGCCATTTGTGACGATATCTCCTGGGCCCATCACATCGTGGGCCGCCACGGGTATGCCACACGACAGGGCTTCGATTGCCACAAGTCCAAAGGTCTCGGTGCGCGACGGGAAGACAAGTACATCACCGAGCGAGAGCCAATCGACGAGTTCGTGCCCACGGCGGTAACCAGCGAATATGACGTTGCTATCGCCATACCTTCGCTCGAGCTTTGGTCGGTCGGGACCATCACCGATGACTAGCTTTGTCCCCGGCAGATCGAGCATAAGAAACTCTTCCGGGCTTTTTTCGGGAGCCAGTCGTCCCACATATACGAATACCGGATTCGTAAGTTTTGGAAGATTAGGATTTGTGCGATGCATGAAGAAATCGGTATCAACGCCAAAAGGTATGACCGTTACATTTAAGAATCCGAGCTTCACCAGTTCGCGCTCTAAGGTGGGCGTGGAGACAAAGGTGCGGGCAGCTGAAGCGTGGAAACGGCGCAGGAAAAGTGTCACAAGAGAAAGTAAACCCCGCAGTCGTTTTTCAACATACAAATGGAAGTGTGTGTGATACGACGTAGTAAATGGAATGTGCTTGCGTATACAGTAGCGTCGGGCTGCCCACCCAAGCGGGCCTTCCGTCATAATATGAATCGCGTCAGGATGCTCTTCAGAGAGTAGGCGGCTCATGGATCGGTATGGGAAAAGAGCGAGGCGTATCTCACGGTAGAAGGGCAGTGGCATACTACGAAACAGTGCCGGATGAATGCCGACAACGATAACGCCCTTATGCGCGAGTTCTGCAGCATAGGCGTCCTGAACTCGCGCAACGCCATTTACCTGGGGAGACCACGTATCGCTTACGAACACTACCTTTTTCATATCGCAATACTGCCTCTACCAGTCAACCTGCGCAAGACGTGCGCTCAGATGTCGTAGAAAGACAAAAGCCATGGTCAGCAAGATGACAATGACTGAAATTTGCAGTTGTTGGGGCATTTGCGCAATGATATTCCCGAAGTAGTAACCGACGGCCATCATAAAGCTCGTCCAGAGGATGCCGGCGAGCATATTGATTGTCAAAAATCTATAAAATGGCGTCCGCAGCAGGCCCGCAACCGTGAGGATGGGCACAGCGAGACCAAATCCCATAGTAAGTTTTGAAATAATGAGAATACGTGAGTGATACCGTTGAAAGCGGCGCTCAACTTTTTCTACCGTATCGGGCGCAAATCCGAACCAGTAGCCGTATCGGCGTACAAAGGGGCGTCCTGCGAAGTAACCGATGTTGTACCAAATGACGTCAGCCACAATATCGCCGCCGAAAAGCGCCATCAATGCCGGGAAAAATTGCACGACGCCCACATGCCAGAGCACGCCACCAGCCAGCATCACCACGGGCCCCTCAAGTAACGTACCCATAAACAGAAGTACGTACCGAGAGTGCATGAGCAGATCAGCGAAAGCCTCCATAGGTTCTGATATACTTGAGTATACTATGGATGCCATCATCATTTTTTGTGCGAAGTATCTTATTTATATTATGGGAATTGCTTTTCTTTACATTGGCTACACGACGAAAGACAGAGAACGATTTATTCGTCTCACGGTGGTGACGGCACTCTTGGCGCTCTTGTTCTTGTTTGTTGGTCGTTTGGCATACGACAATCCGCGGCCGTTCGTGGTCACGGGCATTCCGCCACTCGTTGCACATGCGCCTGACAATGGCTTTCCGTCCGGGCATGCGCTCGCTGCGGGCATCATGGCTGCCGTAGTGATGGTGCCATCACCACTTGCCGGTATTTTTTTCTGGATCGCTGCCGTACTCGTCGGTGCCGGCAGAGTGCTCGCACGCGTGCATCACGTTATTGATGTTCTTGCCTCGTTTCTGATAGTGCTTGTGAGCCTGCGCCTTGCGCTACGCGTGCCGCGTCTCTTCACCGTGACGCGTCACACAAAAGACAGCTAACACTATTTTCCGCGTCCGTAGATTTTTTTGAGCTCTGCGACGTGCGCTGCGTAGGTATCGTTGCAGTGGAATTTACCGCTATCATCATGGAAATAGAAGAGACATGGTGTACTTTTCGGATTAAGTGCCGCAACGATAGCGGCGACCGAAGGTGTGGCGATGGGGTTGGGCGGCAGTCCTTGATGCAAGTAGGTGTTGTAGGCTGAGCTGCGGAAACGATCCGCCGGCACGACCGTCGGCCACCATGCTCGTCCATTGCCTGCCGACGCTTTGGCGTATTGCAGCGTCGCATCAATTTGCAAATTCATACCAAGAAAGAGGCGATTCCAAATGATGCCGGAAATCATGCGCATATCATCCCCGCCGCCTGCTTCACGCTCAATGAGGGAGGCGATGGTGAGTGCTTCTTCGAGAGGGACTTTATCTGCGGTGGTCGACGCATAACGCGCGAGTACTGTCTTGGTGAATCGATCATTAACGAGATCCTGCGCCTGCTGTGGGGAGTAGCCGCGCTCAACAGTATACGTGCCGGGCGCAAATGATCCTTCCGACAATGGAAGGATAGCGTAAGCGCTTTTAGTGAGAAACGCTTGTCGGTCGCGTGCATTCCAGCCGAGCGTGCCCCCGAAGGCGTTCGCAACTTGCTCTCGTCGCATGCCAGGCATCACGATAACCGTGCGTCCGTCGAGGGCAGCGATGTTTTGATACCACGGAGCTGTCGCAATGCTGCGGGCCATGTGCTCAAAGAAGCGGACGACCATGTTTTGCGAATGATAGGCAGTACTGAGAGGGGACTGTGGACCATCAAGCAACGCATTTACCGACTCGTTCTCCACAATCTTTTTGTGTGCAGGATCTACAGTCACCGGAAATTCTTTGAATTCAGGCAAAATGGCTTCATTGCCCATATTTGCGGTGTACGAGATGATCGTCGGAAAGAGGAGTGCAAAAATAACAAAACAGACCGCAAGAGCGGCAACAACAATGAGACCTCGCGAGAGGTAGGTGTAGGATCGTGCCTTCACTTTTTTAGTATACACCGACTGAAGTCAGCGCTGTATATCTTGCGTATAGAATCGACGTTTCAGAACACCAAGTGCCAGACGTAGAGCAAAGCTTGGATCACCAGCTCTACTTTGAGGATCCACCAGGCATTTGCGATAAGCGTGGCTAGTACGAGGATGCCCCAATCGCGTCCCTTGAGGCCATTAAAGTGCTCTCGGCGGTAGTGGATGGCCACGATCACAGGATCGATAGGGAGGAGCAGGGTAATGAAGACAACTGGGCTCAATATTTTCTCCCACCAATGATCCTTCTTTTTTCCGACCCATGTCATGAGCTTTGCGATGCTGCTCTTGTTCTCTTCGCGCTCAAGCTCGCGCAGCGCGTGTGCGCCGAGCCAGTCGACCCGCATATATTCATAGAGCCAAAAAAAGCAGACGTTAGCCGCGAGCGATATAACAATGGCGACCGCGGCACCATCCTGTAGTCCCCAGAACGTAAGGGCAAAGGGATAGAAGATAAAATCAAAAACATAGTTCATTGCCTCGTATACAACTAGGCCGATACCGATATCACGTAATTTCTTGATGTGAACAGTAATCATTGCGACCGTAAAAGTATAGCATGCGCGTGTACAACCTTGTGGCGCCCTGCACGAGTTTGGTATACTTCAAACTTACATCACATGGTTTCGCGAGAGAATCTACCCACACACGATAGAGAAGCATTCAATAGCTTTGTATACTTTCCGCTAGAGGATGCCGTGAGAGAGCTCCTTGAGCGGGAACGGGACAAACAGCTCGAGGAATATGTTGAAAAGTCCCTTCCCGACGGCCTGCCAGATGCCATGAAGGGACACAAAACATTTGCATTATTTAGGCATCTGGCTACTTCAAATTATGAAATACACCGATTTGCAATGGTGGCAGATGCATTTCCAGAATTTAAGCCATTGATTTTAGAATTTGCAGAAGATAAGTTTAATGATCGTAACGAGTGGAAGTATTTTTTAGGGAAGTTAAGATTTCATAAAGGAGTAGATAAACACGGACAGCCGATTGTTGAGCATTTGGGAATCATCAATTTTAATGAGAGTAACAATAAGCCAATTTCTTCTTTACATACTCACTGGGGCGAGCGTTTTGTAGATTTTCACCATCGACTTTTTAATACTTCGTTCCCGCAGCTAAAAGACAACGTATACGACCTATCAGATTGGCTAAAAAATATTGCCCCAAGTGCAAAAGAATACTACAAAACATTTTTCACCCTGTTTCTACGAGATGGCATTCTATTTGAAAACTTTATTCCCGAGGGCAAGGAATTCACTTTTACGCGCGATGTAATTTTACCCGCTCTGCTTGAAATACAAGAGGAAACCGGAAAAAAACCTCTGGTAGTCGCGCTGGAGCCCACGGACATCGAAGGCGATCAATTTTGGCTCTCGCATCCGCACGCGGTCAAGAGCAGCATTGACGCTACTCCGCGGCAATAGACGCTTCATCTGGGCTACTCCGCAGACAACATCTCGCGGACGGTGGAGCAAAAGTACGGCTTGCAACGAGCAACAAAGTCTGGATTCTTCCACTCATTGCCAGTAATAACTTTTCGGCAGTTTGGCGCCCCGCAAGTGCAATCCAGTCGATAGTTAGGATTTGTATTCAAAAAGGAATAATCAAGCAGAAATTCTGTGCCATTTGGGATGTCCGCAATTGCTACATAATTGTCGTGCTCATCAAAGCCTGTGTTTGGGGCACAGCTATGATTAAAATAATTAATGGGCCTCAAGTAATTTAAATTAGCAGGCATAAAAACTGTATCGACAGTAATAGTAGAGTGTGCTTTAACCAGCTCTTTCGTGTCAGAGTCGAGCATTTCGTATTCGGAAACGCTCATCACGTTTCCATCCTCAAATTCTTCTGAACGAACGATAATTTCTCCAATGGAGAAATTGCGATTTGCAAAGGATCCTACTTGGCCTGGCAAAATGATAGAGGGTCTGATGCGAATATAGGCACGGGGATACGAGAGGTGGTCAAAGTGTCGTGTTGACATAGGCGTAGGGGTTCGTGATGCTATACTAGTAAGCAAGATGAGCTGGAATACCAAGCACATTCTCACGGCATTTATCAGTGCAGCCGCGCTGATTGGTGTCTATCGGTATTTTGACTATGTTACTAGCCGGAACTTTCTGATGCAAGTAAACATTCCATGCAATCCGAGAGCCGAGGTGTGCTTTGAGAAGGTTAATAATGATGACGATGGTGATGAATATTATGCAAAACTCCAGATTACGGAACATTTGGCACCCCGCTGTCTGCAAGAGCATAGTTGCATAGATTTTTCGTGTCCGATTGAGCTTTCGGAAGGTGATATGTGTCACGTTGCGTATTGTTCTTCCGAAACGCTCGAGGAAGGTGAGACTTGCGCGATAGCTGAAGTACCCTAAATATTATGCTCGAGCAATTCATTAGCATCAAATACTGTTACGAGTACCTCATCAGTCAAATACCAGTAGGCTTGCTTCTGTACTCACATATACCTACTGCAATCATTGCGCTGGCATTTTCAGGGTATGTGCTCTTTAAAGAGCGTAGTTACCAAGCGTGGGCCCTCTTTGGCACTTGTGTTTGTTTTGCGCTGTGGTGTTTTGGTGACTTGGCATCATGGTTTGACTTTAGTGCGCCACTTACGATGTTTGCGTGGTCGCTACTCGACCTGACGGCGCTTATCATGTTTTTCTTTGCCTTGTACTTCTTGTACTCATTTGTGTCCGACGATACGTTGCCGGTCTGGGTACAGGTGGTAATTATGGCTTCAATCATGCCAACCGCATATTGGGCGCTCACTGGCGCAAACCTTCTGTACTTTGATGCAAATTCCTGCGAAGCCGTAGAAAACAAGGCAATTTCTCTGTACCCCTATCTCGTAGAAGGTTTCTTGATTCTGACAGCTGTTGCGGTCGCTGGATATTATTATCGCAAGAACGCGGACCCTTCGGAACGCAGTAAAATTATCTTAGCAAGTGTAGGTACCATTCTATTTTTGGGATTCTTCTTTACGAGCACGCTGGGAGTCAATATTCTAGTGAACGAGGCAAACTTAGAGAATGCGTATAATTATGAGATTTATGGTTTATTTGGAATGCCAATATTGCTTGGCTACCTAAGTTACCTGATTGTACGATTTAAATCATTTAATCTGAAAATCTTTGGCGCGCAAGCTCTCGTTGCGGCGCTGATTATTACCACGGCGTCCGAGATTGCCTTTGTGACGAGTACGGTAAACCAGATCCTGGTCTCAGTCACGCTCGCTCTGGTTATTATTTTTGGCAGGCAACTGACCAAAAGCGTGAAGATTGAAATTCTACATCGTGAGGAGATCGAGCGATTGGCTGTTGAGCTCGATAAGACAAATGCCAAACAGGAAACCTTGATTCACTTCATAGGACACGAGGTTAAAGGTTTCCTAACCAAGGATGCAGGGGCATTTGCGTCGCTCTCCGAAGGCGATTTTGGGGTCCTCCCCCCGGACACCAAGAATTTTGTTGACCAGGCGCTCGAGCAGACACGACGCGGGGTGGAAAGCGTCAGTTATATATTAAAAGCTTCTGATCTCAAGAAAGGCACTGTCGCGTACGTCAAACAACCGCTGGACCTTAAAGCCCTCGTACAAGAAGCAGTGGACGCAGCAAAAAGTAGCGCGGAGCATCGTGGCATTGAGCTTACCTTTGCGGCAGATGAAGGCGACTATCAAATGATGGGTGACGCGCCGCAAATAAAGGATCATGTGGCGCGCAACCTCATTGAAAATGCGATTTACTATACGCCGAAAGGCTCCGTAAAAGTGCATCTCGCGCGCAATGGCAAAAAACTTCTGGTCGCCATTACCGATACTGGCGTTGGAATTACCGCCGAGGATATGAAGGTGCTTTTCACGGAGGGCGGACACGGAAAAGATTCCATCAGGGTGAATACACACTCAACGGGGTATGGTCTTTATATTGCGCAGCAAGTTGCGCAGGCCATGGGCGGTACAATACGCGCAGAAAGTGCCGGTACGGACAAAGGTTCTACCTTTACGCTTGAGTTTCCCGCTGCATAAGCCATCCTGAAACGCATCGCGCGTTGTATACTCACATAAATGAACCTCGAAGCGCAGGCCTATGTAGTCTTGATCGTCGCCGCATTTAACATGATCCTGGCGACGACTGTCGTCGCACAGGATGTCCGCAATCGAAGTAATGTCGCTTTTGGGTTGCTTTCGCTCACTTCGATCGTGTGGGGTGTTGGCACAGGAATCTTTTTCTTTTTGCCCGAAGGCAGCATTTTTTGGATAACGTTCTTTGCACGTTTGAATTACTTTTGCGGGGGCTTTATTCCCGTGGCGTTTCTATATTTTGTTTTGACATTTACCGATGAGAAGTCTGTTTCGCTGCGCAGGGTTGTGCTTATTTTTGCGTCGTCAATTGCGATGTTCATTCTGCACTTTTTTACAGACTTAATTATTAAAAACGCATTAATCATAGACTTATATTCACGCGGATTCATTTATGGCCCTCTAGTCTCGCTTTTCGATTTACACCTCGCCTTTTATTTCGCCGTTGCGTTCGTCATCCTCGTTACGCGGTACCGCCAGGCGACAGGGACAATGAGGCAAAACATTCCCATTATAATTTTCGGAACATATTCAGCGCTGGCCATTGCTACCTTCGGCAATTTGTATCAGCCACACGTGCTTAGAAGTTTTAACCATCTATGGTTAGGACCTGCGGCGCTCATCATGTGGCTTCTTGCAATTGCATACTCGATTGCGCGCCATCAGCTTTTCAGCATCAAAGCAATTTCTACTGATCTAGTTATTGGTTCCGTGTGGCTCGGTATGTTTGCTCGTGTATTGATGTCTGACACCTCTACTATTCTCAGTGTGAATATCGCGTTCTTCATCGCGATACTACTTCTCGGCGCAGTGATTATACGCAGTGTTGCAAATGAACAGAGATTGAAAGAGATTCTTGAGCGCCAGGCACATGAACGTGAACGGATTAATAAGCAGCAAGAATCATTGCTACGATTTATTAGTAGGGAAGTGCGTGGATATTTTACGAAGGCCGAGGCTGCATTTTCAGGCATTCAGGAGGGTGACTATGGATCCGTGCCTACAGAGATGAAGCAAATGGCGGGCAATGCTCTCGCGGATATTCGCACGGGCAAGAACATGGTAGCGAGCGTTCTGGATGTTGCAAATTTGAGTCGTGGCACCATAAGCTACCAAATGGCAGAATTCGATTTTTCGCATGCGGTCAGTAAAGTTGTGAACGAACTTCTACCACTTGCGCTGCAAAAGAATTTGAGGCTCATAGTGCACCAGCAGCCGGCCGAGCCGTGCATCATTCTCGGCGATGAGGAAAAAATATCTCAGCATGTCATCAGAAACATTATTGATAATTCAATACGCTACACGCCGTCTGGATCAGTGACAGTCGAGGTGGAACGCTCTGGCAGTAATGTGCGCCTTGTTGTTCTAGACACGGGCATCGGTATCACGCCGGAAGACATGAAGCGACTCTTTACTGAAGGCGGTCATGGTAAAGAATCGGTGCGTATCAACGTGCACTCAACGGGTTACGGGCTCTTCGTTGCCAAGCAGGTGGTGGATGCTCATCATGGCACGATACGCGCCTTGTCTGAAGGTGCGGGCAAGGGAACGCGATTTGTGGTCGAACTCCCGCTTGCAGCAGCCCCGCACTAAATTCTTGTCCCAACGCCGTGTGACACGTAATCGCCTGGCATTAGATTTTAAAAAATGCCGCCCACAAGCCGTGGGCGGCATTTTTGCTAAGACCGAGGAGAGGGTTCTCGCAGGCTAGAGCGGAAGGGGCGGTCGGGCTCACAGAAGAGTCGCGGTTCGCGCGGGCCGTTCGAAAGAGCCGTACCAGCGTGTGCGCGATCGACCTGCATCCGATTGGCCCAAAGACGCAATTCAGCCTCAACCAGCTGCGACCAGACGCGGTCGGCGTCGCTGCGTGCCTGATCCTCGTTCGCGGCTGGTAGGGGGTGCAATACCAGATAGAAGTCGTCGTGACCCCTATCTCGTTTTGAATAGAGCAGAAACCATTTTGACATGAGTGTGTCCCCTGTTGGTGTTTTGGTGCCTCAACGGCCTCCTTTTGTGGCGTACGTCAATCCGTGTCCCTTATAACACAACAGGGACGAATTGTCAGCGGATGGCTTCCTGTGCGCATGCATCTATTGTAAATTGAAAATATACTTGAAATAGTTGCGTGGCGCTTGCTTTTGCTGGGCCTGCAAGCGACCGAGTTCTATGCGATAGGTGATCCGCCGAACGGCAATCAATGTTATGCACCCATGCCAAACGATACATATGGCAACCTAATGCTCTCTAAAGGGCTTGACGGAGTGGTAAAATAGAGACTGGTGCGGTTATTAGTATAAAAAGTCTAATAATGAATCTTCATACTATGGTTCGAACGAGCGTTGTTGCAGCAGTGCTTGCACTGCCCGCACTAGCGCTCGCCGCCGGCCTCTCTGACTCGCAAATTTGGTCCGTATCGAATCTTCTGCGCTCGTACGGCGTTGAATCAACTTCGATTACGCAGGTGCAGGATATTCTCCGCACCGCTAGCACAACGGGGACCACGACGATAACGATGCCGGGGGATAGAATAGGAACACCGCCGATGCCTCCGGGTCAAGCCGGAAAAGAAGCTTGTGTTGTGCTGACCCGCAACCTAGCTATTGGATCGCGAGGTGATGATGTGCGAAAGGTGCAAGAACTGCTCGCTGCGCATCCAAATGCTGGCTTCACGGTTACGCCAACGGGTTATTATGGCCCGGCCACAGCCCGCGCCATGGCACGCTGGCAGCAATTGAACGGCGTTGCGTCGTCTTCCACGGGCTCAGTGGGTCCCCTTACACGCGGATTCTTTGAGCGCGCTTGCGCAGGCAATCTTTCACCGGATCAAGAGGCACAAAAACCAGTGACGGGCACAATATCTTCCATTGGAAGCGATTCATTTGTGCTCACGACACCCGCTAGTACGACGGTAACGGTGATGCTCACAGCTAGCACGACCTACAAGGTGTTGCTTACCGCAGAGTCATCTCGTATAGGTACGGCGACGGATCTTGCCGTTGGTAAGACTGTAAGCGTGATCGGCATGACGAATGCTGATGGTTCGATTGTCGCGCGCAAGGTGACCATTAATGTTCTCGATTCGGCAGTCGATAGGACTCGGCCGATTGATGATCTGCCAGGTGGCATCGAGCATCGATCGCAGAGTATGCGCAATCCGGGCAGAAGTTTGCAATAAGTAGTGTCAATTCGTGCGTAAAAGCCCTCCGAAGTATTGTTCGGAGGGCTTTTGCATTGAGACGCCATTACTTCTGAGGCACGACGGCGATTATCTTGCCGTGCTCGAAAACATCAGGGATAAAAATGTTGGTAACGTAATACCAGCCTGCAACCAGTGCAATGAACCCAATGCCTGCAATCCACTTGCCCATACGTACTCCTTTTTTAAGACAGACGAAGACGAGTGCCCCACCAAAGTGTGGTAGCGCTTCAGGTAAGGAACTCGACCCCCGGTAGCATAGCATAGACCTCATGCGCTAGAACATTGAGCTCCGTATCGCGCGTTAGTGATGCGGACATGAGAAGGCCCCGGAGAGACCTTCTCCGGGGCCTGGTGATGTTTAGATGCAGCGACTGTACATGCGCTCCACCACAGCGCGCATATACAGAAGAGCGATTGTTCGCATGATGATGCCCACAAAGGGGCATTCGGTGGCATCATTATTTGTCATACGACTCTCCCGAGCGTCTGGCGCGAAGGAACGCGCCCACGCTCTGATGCAGTTTGTACAGTGAATCGAGAACCTTCATGAGACCCTCACACAGAAGTGAGCAGAACGGTCCCACGGTGTTGATCACGGCTCGTTTGGCCAGCAGACGGGTCTCAATGTTCATTGGCGTTACTCCTTGTGCAGAGTCCACCGCCGCACAATACATCCGCCCCCCCATTCTTAAGTCTACGCCGGTATTTTTTACTGTACAGGGGGTTGCGAGTGCACAGTGCACATCTGGGTTTGTCGTAGCGTATACTAGAACCATGATTCGTGAATTCAAACAATTTCTATTGCGGGGGTCTGTGGTTGATTTGGCAGTCGGCGTTGTGATCGGTGCCGCGTTTAATACGCTTATAAACGCCCTCGTGGCAGATCTGCTCACCCCGTTGCTGGCAGCGCTCGTGCATGCGCCTAATTTCTCACAGCTCTCTTTTACTATCGGCGACAATGTGATTCTGTACGGCAATGTGTTGAATGCGCTGGTGACCTTTCTTCTCGTAGCAAGCGCACTGTTCTTCTTTGTTGTTAAACCAATGAATCTGTTGATCTCGCGATCACGAAAGGATCCGGCCATCGATCCAACGACACGCAAATGTCCTGAATGTTTGAGTGAAATCCCCCGCGATGCTCGACGGTGCGCTTTTTGTACCACCATAGTGTCCGCGTAAACAAAAAAGGCCGATGCTCCATCGGCCTTTTTTGGCTAAGCGTACTATGCGGTTTCGCGAGGCGAGCAGACCCAGATCTTGCGCGGGGCACGCAGCACAAACCAGCCATCCTCCTAGTGTTTCTTAAGAAAGTCACGTGCGTGGGAGAGGTTGCGCTTAGGGTGCGCTGCTGCCACGAACGCCTGGAACGAGCGAAAACGAAACTGCGTCTCATCCGTAATCAGCGTCTCGTGACGCAAATGCGGATGCGTCAGAATGACCTCCTCGGCACGCTGTTTTGCCTTCCGCTCATCACCATCGCATGCACTAAAAAGAACTTCCGCTTCGTACAAAGAACCTTCATGATCAGGTTCGATGAAGACGATTCGGCCATTCTTTTTGCAGGTAGCGATAGCTGCGTTGATGGCATCGACCATGCTCTCCGTGGCCACATGGTGAAGTGACAACGTAAAGAATACGAGGTCATACCAGTCGGCACGAAGACGTGCAGATTCGATGCTGCCGACTTCAAACGATGCGTTCGTGATGTTGCGGCGCTTTGCCAGCGCAATCGCTTCCTGGTCTGGATCGATACCATTGAGGAAACGGCAGCGTTTTGCGATTTGCACCGAGCGGCTACCGTCACCACAACCGACATCGAGAGCCAAAGCGCTCGTAAAAGAGATCTCCTGTGTCAATTTGTCCCAGAATTTTTCTTTTGCTCGAGTAATACTGATATCCAATGCTTAGCCTCCATAATGAACTGTGACTGTACTCCGGACGGCAGTATAGCAAAATTCAGACCCGCGTACAGTAGACGTACGACAGAAGCACGGTATGGTACGTATATGGAGCCAGACGATACGCTCGTGAAGGGAGGGATTGTTGTGCTACCTACGGATACCATTTATGGTCTCGTGGCACGAGCGCAGGATGAGCATGCGGTAAACCGCGTATATGCCGCAAAGGGACGTACTTCAACAAAGCCTTGCATCCTATTGATTTCAAGAATTGAAGATGTGCGTTTGTTTGGCGTGTCGCTCGATGACGATCTTAGAGCCCGGCTCTCTGCCCACTGGCCGGGTGCCGTCAGTATCATACTGAAAGCTGGTCCGGAGACACCTTCGTATTTAGATCGAGGTACACACACGCTTGCCTTTCGCATGCCCGCGCACGAACAGTTACATGATCTAATTGCACGTGTTGGTCCGCTCATTGCGCCAAGTGCAAATCCGGAAGGACTGCCACCCGCTGCAACAATTCAGGAAGCACAGGAGTATTTTGCAGACACGGTTTCTCTCTATGTGGATGGCGGCCGCATGACGGGGAAACCATCAACTGTTATCGATATGACGAATGCCACGGAGCGTATTGTGCGTCGCGGATAGCCCAAGCGTTTATGTGTAGAGATTTTCGCTCGAGTAGCGTTGTATACTTGCGTATATGACCTTAGTGCAGATATACGCAGCGTTGGCAGTGTCGTCGATCGACCTTATCATTGCGGGAATCGTGCTTGCGCAGAATTACCGTAGTAGAACCAACGTTGCGTATGCAAGCATGGCCGCTTCGGCTGCCATTTGGGGATTGGGCGTCGGCTTCTTTCTTCTGACGAAGAGTTCGCAGCTGCAAAATATTTTAGGTCGCGAGCTTTATTTTGCGGGCAGTCTTATTCCAACGTTTTTCCTCTACTTTGCATTGCTTTTTAGCGAAAAAGAACCTCCTACGCGTCTAATAACAGCACTCGTTTTTTTGCCGATGCTGGCGTTCTTCATTCTATATTTTTTTACTGATCTTGTCCTGACGGGCGTTACGATTTCATCTGAGGGCGTGCGATCAGTTATGCAAGGCCCGTGGTATCACGTTTTCGATGTTCACATTTGGGGTTTTTTCATTACTGCATTTTATATTTTAGTGAAAAAATATCGAAATGTATCTCACAATACACAACAACAAATTATAGCAATACTTGTGGGAACGTACGGTGCGCTTTCCGTGGCTGGTATCAGTAATATTATCTTGCTCTCCTTTTTTCAGAATTTTCGTTACTTATGGGTCGGTCCTATCGCGACCATCGTTTTCATTGCCAGTACTGGTTTTGCCGTAGCGCGGTTTCAATTCTTTAATATCAGAGCTATTGTTTCTGAGATTCTCGTCGTGGCATTGTGGTTTGTGTTGCTGGCGCGCGTGTTTGTCTCTGAAAACCAATATGACCTGATTTTAAATGGCAGTTTCTTTTTGGCTGTCCTTGGTCTTGGCATTTACCTTATTGGAATCATTGTTCGGCAAAATGATCAACGTCAGCGTATCGAGGAGCAAGAACATGATCTGGCGCTCATGAACGAAAAGCAAGAAGCGCTGCTGCACTTCATTAGCCATGAAATCAAAGGTTATTTTGCAAAAAGCGAGGCTGCATTCGCGGGTATTCAGGAGGGCGATTATGGGCCAGCGCCATCGGATTTAAAACGTATGGCGGCAAATGCTCTAGAAGACACCCGCAGTGGCGCGTCCATGGCCATCAATATTCTCGACGCATCAAATTTGAAACAGGGCGCGATAAGTTATTCAAAACAATATTTTGACTTTGGGAAATCAGTACTTGGTGTCCTTACGGCGCAGCGAAAATCTGCGGAGCGCAACGGACTCGCTATCGACTTCAATATACCTACGGATGGATCGTGCATGATGTACGGTGATGAACTAAAGATCACGCGCCACGTGATTACGAACCTTATTGACAATGCTATACGCTACACGAGAGCTGGCTCTATTGATGTGGCCGTAACCTGCACACCCGAGACCGTGCGGATGTCGGTCAAGGATACTGGTGTGGGCATTAGCCCTGAAGATCAGCCGATACTGTTTACTGAAGGAGGTCACGGAAAGAATGCACTCGAAACCAACGTACATGCGACAGGGTACGGGTTGTTTATTGCAAAGCTGGTTGTCGATGCTCATAAGGGCACCATAAAGGCGCTCTCCGAGGGGCCAGACAAGGGAAGCGAGTTTGTTGTTGAGTTGCCGGTTGGCAAAGTGCCTGACACCCACTCGAGTTTTACCCCGGTAGCTGCCTAAGCTTGCACGACCCCACGCTGTGCTTGCGAGAGCTTGACACGTATATAGAAAATATGTATACTGAAGCGTAGATCCGCGGCAAAGCCGTAAAGGGAGAAAAACAGTGGCAAAAAACTTTCTAGTCCTTTCAAAAACATACAGAAATGAGACATCTGAAGAGGAGCGCATAATCGACGGTGTGGTTGCCGGGTATTTGTCAGACACATACCGTCTTCTAAGAGGTGAATCAAAAATTCTGAAGGTGGTGCTTACAGAACTTGGGTATGATTTGACGCCTGCACAGATGAGCGCACGCATTCGCAGGTTCAGTCTCGCTTACTCTTTGATGAAAGGAGTAAAGAGCCGGCACGCCACGGATATGCGGTGTGCTGAGCGGCCTCATTTTATCTCTGCGCCATACCGCGCACTTCGGGCCGATGGGATCACGACCTGGAACCAGGTCTGTGAGCTCCTCGAGTCACAAGATGCATCGCAGGCGCAAGTCGAAACGGGGCACGAGACGGCGAGTCAGGCAGAGGTTCGAGGTTCGGGACCGCTGCCCGCACAAAGCCCAATGAAAGGCTACGTGCTGGTGGTGAAGTCCGAGCTCGACGCCCTCATCGCGGAACAGGTGACCCTGCGCCGTGAGGTGAAAGAACTCTCCGAGCGTCTCATGGCGCTCGAAGAGCGTCAGACGGCTCTCGAGCCGGTGGCGGTCGATCTCGTGAGCGTTCCCGCGCTCGTTGAAGCGGCAGAGACCACCGAAGCTGCGCCAGTGCAGGTGACAAAGCCGACACTGCCGCCGAAAGCGGAAGTGAAGGTCACAGCACCTGCCACGCCGGTGGTTGAGGACATCTGCAGCAAGCTGCCGAAGACCTCAAGCTATCGCGGTGTGACGCGATCGGTTCGTTACGCCAAAGCCTTCCTTGGAAGGTTCAAGCGTATGGATCCGTTCGCGCAGTCGCAGATCATCAAGGCGGTCACAGCGATCGCCGAGAACAAGGTCAGTGGCGGCTTGCAGGTGAAGCCGCTCACGCCGCCGAACCTGGCGCGTGAGTATAGCCGAGACGCCGTGTACTCGGCGCGGGCTTCGAAGAAGCTGCGTCTCTCCTTCGAACCGTCCAGGATGGAGCTCGTCTTCCACGATCTGCTCTCGAAGGGGCAGATGAAGAAGACCAGCGAATTCTGAACGGCACTACGGGCCGGAGTTGCGAAACTCCGGCCCGTTTCTTATATGCACAGTGTATGTGATAGACGCTATTAGAACGAACGTGCTAACATAGTTGGTATGGACGCGGCACGGGAAAAAATCGCTCATTTTTATAAAACAAAAAAACGCATGCCGTCGTATGCTGAAATTGCTGATCTCCTCGGATACAAAACAAAAAGTGCGGCTGCCTATGCGGTCCGTCGTCTCTTGTCTGATGGTGTTCTTACAAAAGATGCCACGGGCCGTCTTCTTCCCGGAAAGCTGTTAGGTGATCTGAAAGTGCTTGGTCTGGTGGAAGCCGGGTTCCCATCGCCGGCCGAAGAGGAGTTGCTTGATGTGATGAGTTTGGATGATTACCTCGTTCCAAACAAAGAATCCACCTACATTTTGAAAGTGAAAGGCGAATCGATGATCGACGCGGGCATTCAGGAGGGTGATATGGTCATTGTCGAACGTCGCCAGACGTACAAACCGGGGCAAATTGTCATAGCGTCTGTCGATGGCGAATATACCATCAAATATCTGCGCAAGGAGCGTAATCTCTACTACCTTGAGCCAGCGAATTCAGCATTCAAACCTATTTATCCTAAAGAGCGCCTCATGATCGAAGCCGTGGTGATAGGCGTGGTGCGCAAGTACTAGTATGTCGTGGGGTGTGTCCACATCGTTTCCGCGCGCCATATTGCATATCGATGGTGACGCGTTCTTTGCCTCTTGTGAGGTGGCCAAGAATCCTGCGCTACGTGGAAAACCGGTCATTACAGGCAAGGAGCGCGGCATTGTGTCCGCATGCACATATGAAGCAAAAGCGCGTGGCGTGAAGCGCGGTATGACGCTTGTTGAGGTGCGCCGAGTGTGTCCCGATGCCATCATCCTGCCGTCGGATTACGAGACGTACAGTTTATTTTCACTACGTATGTACAATATCGTGCGCCGCTATACGCCAGCAGTGGAGGAATACAGTATTGATGAATGTTTTGCCGATCTCACGGGGCTGCGCCGTTCACTTCGTATGTCATATCCAGACATCGCCGCACGCATCAAGCACGATCTTGATCATGAACTCGGTATGACATTCTCGATTGGTCTTTCGGCCACGAAGACCCTCGCGAAAATAGGTTCGAAGTGGAAGAAGCCATCGGGTCTCACGGTGATACCGCTCCGCACGGCTGACTCTTTTTTGCGCGATACGCCTGTACAAAATGTGTGGGGCATTGGGCCAAACACAACGGCCTATCTGAACAAATTCGGTATTCGTACGGCGCAGGATTTCGTGCGCATGAACGAGGCGTGGGTGCGCGCACATCTCTCTAAACCGTTTGTAGAGACCTGGCAGGAGCTTCGCGGCGAAGTGGCGTATGAACTCTCGCTCGATGGGCGTGAGACGTATCAATCTATAAGTAAGACCAAGACCTTTACGCCGCCGTCCACTGATCCGTCCTTTGTGCTTGCGCAACTCTCAAAAAATATCGAGAACGCCTGCATCAAAGCGCGGCGCTGGGATCTTGCTACCGATAGAGTGTGCGTTTTTCTGAAGACGCAAGAATTTCGCTATTATACCTGTGAGGTGCGCCTACCGCGTGCGACGGCACTGCCGCATGACATTCTGCGCGCGATTCGTCCGCACGTACCTGCGCTTTTCAAAAAAGGCACCAACTACCGGGCTACCGGCGTCGTGCTGCTCAATTTATCCGAACAAGGCGCAGTGCAGCTCGATTTGTTTGGTGCAGTAGAAAAAGCAGAGGCGCTCACGAATGTCTTTCGGAGTGTCGATGATATGGCGCGGAAATACGGCAAGCATGCCGTATTTCTCGGATCAAGTTTAGAGGCAATAACCTTTGGTGCGCACGTGGGTGAACGCGGCGATGTGACTGACCGCGTGAAGAATCTTTTTAGAGGAGAGACGAAGCGCCGCCGTCTTGGATTGCCAATGCTTGGGGAAGTGCGTTAGGTGAGTAGCACGCCGCCATCCACTACTACTTGCGAGCCAGTCATATAGCTTGCCATCGGCGAAGCAAGGAAGAGGGCAACTTTACCGATCTCATCCGGCTCGCCAGAGCGCTTCATCGGTATGCGCTCGGCAAATTTCTTTTTAATTGCATCGAGTTCAGGTGATGATGGCTGACCTACGCCCGTGCCCGGTGTGGCAATGCTACCAGGCGCAATCGCATTTACCTGAATGTTATACGGCGCAAGTTCGAGAGCAAGATTTTTCGTGAATCCCCAGACGCCATGCTTCGATGCGTCATACACAGCGAGACCAATGCCCGAAGGATGCAGTGCGTCGATGGAGCTGATGTTGATGATACGTCCGCCGCGGCCCTGCTTCACCATCAGATCAGCAGCTTCGCGGCTAAAGAGCATGAGTCCTTTCAAATTGAGTCCGAGCACTTTATCGATGGTTGCCGTGGGCAGACCAAGTACCGGTGCCATCGGATAGACACCGGCGTTATTTACGAGAATGTCGAGACCGCCGTAGGTGGTCTGTGCAAAAACAATGGCCGCCTTGATGCTTTCTTCATCCGAAGCATCAGTTTTTACGAATGCTGCTTGATACCCTTGGTCCGTGAGATCAGCTGCTGCCTTGGTACCAACTTCCTCATTAAAATCTGCTATGACCACGTGTGCGCCTGCTTCCGCGAGTCGAGAGGCAATGCCGAAGCCGATGCCCATAGCACCGCCCGTCACAATGGCACTCTTGCCCGAAAGATCGATAAGTTGTTCGTGTGTAGGTTGCATAGTAATAACCGCGTCACTGTATGAAAAATAATGATAGGGCAGTGACACGCGTATTGTACCGCACCCTAAGATGCGAGACGAAAAATGGGCTGACCCCGCGAAGGGTCAGCCCAGGAGAGTGAGGGGCGGCGAACGAGAACTGTTGCAGTCGTAGCACGCCATCACCAGGTTGTCGGGATGATCCGCGCCGCCGTGACATTTCGGCAGCACGTGTTCGATGGTCGCGCCGGTGGGGCCATACCTCGTCGTACGAACGCCACAGTAGCAGCAGCGCCAGTTTTGAGCCTCGGACAGTCGAGCGAAAAGCTCACGCCCAAGATGAAAACCGCGCCAATTAAAGTATCCCTTCCGATCAAGTACCGCATCACTGCACGCCCACGCGAGCAGGATATCGAACTCATATCCCTGCAGATCAGGGTGGACTCTTTGAAGCGCACAGATGAGCGCTTCTTTGTGCACGTGCGTAAGCGCTCTGTCGAGCATTTCGTGATACCTCCGCGAAATACTCTACTAGCGATTTACGGAAAAGCAAGCTGGGCAATGAGTTGCAGACCGTATGATGGTGTTCTGGGATCTCAAAAGGTCTGCTATTTTGCAGGTGCTTTCTCTAGACATCTATCGCATTTGCAGCCCTTCGGTTTGATGTGACGATTAAAATATTCTTTGCCGTAATCATAGGTGAGCTCTTCTCCGGCCTTTATTTTGCGTCGCGAAAAAATAAATATGTGCCCACGGGGTCCAATGGCTTCGCAGTTGCCGCGGCACGAGTGATTGATATAGCGCGCCGTGTTTTCCTTGATGTTGCCGTCGATGGTCTTGTTTGGCGAAAGTTCGAAAAGATATTTACCCTCGTCTTGCGCTGCCTTTTCTTCGCTTATCGGCTTCCCGATGTATTCGATGATGCATTTGTCTTTTGGAATGTCTTCGAGCGTGAAGAGGCCTTTACCAGTGCGAGACTTTCCGACGCGAAGTTTGTAGCCGCCCGGAGTATATTTGGAAATTCGTTTTGAGGTCATCAAGGCATTGTTAGGGATAGAGTGCACAAGGTCAATAGGAAAACCGCCGAATCGAGTGTTTCGATTCGGCGGTGGTGTCTCTTAACGGCACAGCATCACGAGCGGATTATCAGCAGGCCACGCCTTACTGTTCTCCTTCTGTGCCGCAAAAAACCGATGCATAAGGATCATCGATTCATCGCGCCGCACGCCGCCAGAGAGTTCAGGCAGTTCCTTTCGGAAACGCGCGGGCCGCTTGGGCGACGAGAGCAGATAGCTCCCGCCACCATACGGATCCTCAAGTCCGTACACGATGCGCGAGACACGTGTCGTGAGAAGCATTGCCATGCACAGAATGCACGGTTCGAGTGTTGAGTACACGGTCACGCCATCGAGATCACGCGGACCCTTGCGGCTCCAGAGCGCCTGGTAGCAGCCATTATGCTCAGCGTGATCGAAGCGCGCGTGCACCATCCCGTTTTTCGTGCCGGAGGCAATGATCCGGTCACGATGTACGAAGATTGCTCCGACCGGCATCCAGCCGTTCTTGAGCGATGTTTCCGCATTTTCCAGTGCCAGGTCCATGTACAGCAGGTCATGCTGCGTGGCGAGCGATTGTCTTTTCGTCATTAAAGAACTCCTTTGTAGGGCGTTTCCCACGTGATACTACCGCATGTGCGGCAAAAGAAAACCGGTCTCATCGCGTGCGATGAGACCGGTATAAGGATCAGTGCTCCTTGAGATTGGCAGCGGTTTCCGCAGACTCGCCGGGAACCGCGTAGACGATGAAGTCAGTGCCGATACGGAAATCGTAGATCTCACGATTTACATCCGGGTAGACCTCGCCGATCTCGTCCAGCAGGTAGCCGTACATGGCGTTCTGTGCAAAGACTTCGACGATCGTGGTGTCATCATGCTGTTCCCCCGCGAGTTCCTGCGAGAGAGCAAAATAGGGAATCAGGTATGCCGGCAGAGGGCCAATGCGCAGCGCCCCGGAGCCGACTTCTTCGAACGTGACGTCGTGATCTGCGTAACGCAGCAGGTTGCCGAGAGCCTCAGCAACACGATTTTTTTCGCTCATAGATGCCTCCTAGGTTTACTTCTGCACACGACACTAGCACAAACAATGTATTGTATCCAGAAATTGATAGCAAAAGCCGCATAAGAGTTACCTTTGCATTAGACCTTGGTCCGAGCGAGCGCGTGTTGTTTGGTCTTAGTCATCACGGAGCTCTGAGGTGTTTCTGTTGCGAATGTCAAGCCGTTGCGCATAAGTATCTGCTAGAATATATATGACTCGTGTAATAATGTATGGCCCTGATTGAAATCAAACACCTCACAAAAAAATTCGGTGATTTTACCGCCGTTAATGATGTGTCGCTCGAGATCCGCGAGGGGGAAATTTTCGGCCTGCTCGGTCCTAATGGCGCTGGTAAAACGACAACACTATCTATTTTGGGCACGCTCCTGCCACCAACGAGCGGTACGGCAATTATTGATGGTCACGATGTGGCCATGCACCCGACGCGCGTGAGGCGGAGCATTGGTTTTGTTTTTCAAGACCCTAGCTCTGACGATCTGCTCACGGGGCGCGAAAATCTGTACTTGCATGCCGTCATGTATGGTGTGCCCTGGAAGGAGATACAAAGCCGGATCGATGAAAGCTTACGCCTCGTGGATCTGACTGATCGACAGCATGTGCGTATGCGCAAATATTCTGGCGGTATGCGACGCCGGCTCGAACTAGCACGAGGTTTTTTGCATAAACCAAAAATCATGTTTCTCGATGAGCCAACGCTTGGCCTTGATCCACAGGGCAGAGAAAATCTCTGGCATTACATAAAAAAATTATCAAAAGAGAATCACATCACCATCATTTTGACGACGCACTATATGGAAGAAGCCGATGTGCTCTGCGACCGCGTCGGCATCATCGATCAGGGAAAGATCATTACGCTCGATACGCCCGCTAATCTGAAACAAAGCATGGGTGGAGACGTAGTCACGATCGAAACAAAAAATGCACAGATTTCGGCATTAGAGCAGAAGCCCTACCTACAGCATCTGACGTATACTAATGATCTGTTGCGTCTCACGGTCGATGACGTAAGTGCGCACTTGCAAGAAATTTTGTCGCTGGCAGGCACTGCAACGCACATTGAATTTCATGCGCCAACCTTGCACGACGTCTACATGCGCCTCACGGGCAAGCGTCTGCGAGACGCGGCAGGCGATGCGGAAGGTGGGTGGATGACGCGGATGATACATTCGGGTACCCGATAACACTATGAGACGACCATACGCCATTCAAGAATTACGAGGATTGTACGCGATCTGGTATCGAGAATTGTTGGTATTTATGCGCGAGCCATCGCGCCTCGTTGGCTCCATCATTCAACCACTCCTGTGGCTTGTCATATTTGGTACGGGATTGGGTTCGATTATTGAGCCTGGTGCAGTAAGCGGTGCAAACTATCAACAATTTTTGTTTCCCGGTATTCTCGTGATGACCATCCTTTTCGGGTCACTGTACTACGGGCTGTATATCATACTCGATAAGCGTATTGATTTTCTTAAAGAGGTTCTCGTTGCGCCATTGCATAAAAGCACAATGTTTTTTGGAAAAGCGCTTGGCGGTTCTACGGACGGATTGTTGCAGATCGGCATGTTGCTCATTCTAGGACAGCTATTTTTTGGTATTCATCTGACGGTTGCATCCACCGTGCTTACGCTCTTTGTGGTGACGCTCCTTTTGCTTGGCGTAACGAGCCTTGGTCTCATGATCGGTTCGCTCATGGAAAGTCCTGAAGGATTTGGACTCATCTCAAGCTTCGTTATTTTTCCGCTTTTCTTCTTGAGCGGCGCTTTGTTTCCGCTCAGCAATCTGCCACTGTGGCTCAAAAATATCGTTGTGCTAAACCCCGTTTCATATGCTGTGGATGCCTTGCGTACGATACTGCTCGGCATCACAAATTACGGTCTGCCATTTGATCTCCTTGTGCTCCTCTCATTTACGGTATGTACCGTGTCGGCAGGTACCTGGGCCTTTAGCCGATTGAAACTTTAATACGCATGCTCATTGCAAATGAAAACCGCCCTCCAACGGTTTTCGTTGGAAGGCGGTTGCGTGCTCGTTACGGGCACGAATCACCGACAAAGGAGCCAAGTTGCTCGTACAAAGCCTTGAGATGCGATAGATCTGCCGAATCGGCTCCGCTTGCGATCATCCGGCCCATCGTCTTGTAGTGAGAACAAAACGTTTTTTGCCGGTTGTTCTGTATTGCATGCAGTGCGCTCTCGGCACAATCCTTGATAGTCCAAAGACGTCTGTTGAGCAGGTTCTGTTGCAGAAGCTCATTCAGTCCATGGGTCAATGCCTCAAGTGCATTCTGCGGTGTTCGCATATCCAAGGTCCAGATGAAGTAGCTAACTCGGCGATCATGTCCTATAGAACTACCGAATATCTGACCAGCACTATTGACGAAGCGGTACTGTGACTGCAGTCCAGCCTCACCGATGCAGGTCACGTGATTGTCTTGCTGAACTGCAAACTGTCCAGGAGAACATCCGGGATCGATGGTAAGCGTGAATGGCGGGCCGGGTTCGGTCGGTGGAGTATAAGAAAAGAAATCATACAGGCCATCTTTCCAAGAGAATGGGATCCTATCTCCGGTACCTGGAATAAATCCCAGGACGCCATACACAACTCGGTTGTCGTCGATCCTGCTAACCCAAATGCAACTCGGGCATGCCCAATCGGGCGGGTTCACCTGCTGAATTCGTCCATCGGCGTACCGCACGACGACCTTGTCTGAAGGTTTTTGTTCCTTCACGTTGCCACAATAATTTACGTTTAGTAGCACGTCATTGTTGTTGTTGATGTCGAGGGCCTGGGACTCGTGAGTGGAGCCCATGCCGCCAGGGATCTGCAGACGTTCAAGGCGGTTGCTCGTGCAGGTAAATGCACGAGCCTTATAGTGGCCACCCTCCCTGTAGTTAACAAGAATCAGGACCCCTTGATCGTTGAAGTCCCTGAACTCGGGGTTGTTATAGCCGTTTCGAGTTGCAAGGACCGGCGTCGAGTAGTACTCGAGGGCCCCGATGACCGGAGAGGCTGCTGCCTGCGCAAAACACTGTGGTGTACCGAGCATTATTGTTGCCAGCAGAATCGCTAGCGTAGTTTTTAGTTTACTCATGACTGTCGCTCCTTTGTTAAAGATCTTAAGAATGAAGTACCCCGCAATGAGCTAGGTAAATGCATTCGTTTCTCTGCTAAGATATTGCAACAAATTCAAAAGCTAGACAAGCTGTAGTTCATAAAGAAGAACCTACATTGTTGCGACATGCTATGCCGCTATGGTCTGTATCTGGCACTCTTGGACGAGCTAATAACCACTGACTGGAGCAAGATACCGAGCGTTATGCAGTTTAGACGAGGACTTCCGTTCGGTTTGGCTTTGGGACAGACTTGCGCCTAAGAACGCAAACGCTGAAGACGAGTGTGTTGAGCGTTGCTAGTACAATGAGATACGGAGCTGTAAGCCAGTTAATCTCGCCAAGCGAAAGAATAGTTAAAACGGATGCAACCGCTGTAGCAAGCCAGAAAGCGAGCGTCTCCGACCACGGTTCTAGCCATGATTTGCGCAAGGTCGGTATGTAGCCAAAACCGTCTATAGCGGTAACCATGACGACCGACAAAAAAGGATTTTGCGTGAGCCACCACACACCAATGGCCGAAAGGGCGAGTAGTAAAATGCCCGTATCGCTTCTCGTGATGTCTTTTGTGCCATACGCGAGAGAAAGAAGAAAGACACATACCACAAGAATGGTTCCTGCCAGCAGGCCTAGCACCCCCCAGGTCGCACCTCCATAGAATGCGGCCGCGGTTGCGGTGCTTTGCGTAATCGACCAAATGAGCCAAGTGTATGCGTGTGGCTTGGTCGCATTTCGAAAGATGTCCTTGAAATAGGGGCCGTATCCAATCATGAGCACGATGACTGCAGTAACGGCAAAGAAAAGCTTACTATCCATAGCAAGTGTATGACAGAGCTGT
This sequence comes from bacterium, assembly GCA_900299275.1. Classification (GTDB taxonomy): domain Bacteria; phylum Patescibacteriota; class Minisyncoccia; order Phycocordibacterales; family Phycocordibacteraceae; genus C7867-001. The sequence continues at coordinate 25,798 of OMJE01000023.1, forward strand.
CTTCAGAATCGTTTGTCGTGGCACGTCAACCATCTTGGCTCCGCGACCTGGATTCGAACCAGGAACCAACGCCTTAACAGGGCGCTGCTCTACCGTTGAGCTATCGCGGAATGCCTCCCTGCGGAGAGCTTCATTTTATCGCAAAATGGCGTAAGCGCAAAGGCCGGTGGGGATTTGCTATACTAGAAGCATGTATACCTTGTATGTGCTTACCGGCTGCCAGTATTGTGCAAAAGTTAAACAAGCCATTGCACGCCTCAATCTTGCCGTCGAGGAAAAAAACATCGCCGATTCAACTGCGGCTGAAGAAGTTGAAAATCTCGGTGGACAGCTGCAGGCGCCCTACCTCTATGATCATGACGCGAAGATGGGGCTCTACGGCTCGGAACAGATCATCCGCTATCTAGAGGAGCACGCCACGAAAGCATAGCAACATGTACCTGAAGGTGTTTGTTACACCCGACAGTAAGCGCGAAAACGTTGAAAAAATAGGTGATGTGTATAAGATCACCGTGCGAGAGCCAGCTGCACAAAATCGTGCAAATACGCGGGTGCGAGAGCTTGTGGCTCGTAAATTCGCTGTCCCCGTGGGTAAGGTGGCCATACTCACAGGTCACCGTGCGCGGGGTAAAATGATATCGATTAGCACGTAATATATTTGTCATGAACATCACCATCAAATCGACCGGTCACGAACTCAATGATGACGTAAAAAATCTGGTTGCCGAGAAGTTTTCTTCGATGGAAAAAATCATTTCTAAATCCAATATTCCAGCACAACTCTTCTTTGAGATCGAGCAGTCCATCGCAGTAGAACGCGCTGGTTCCAAATATCGTGCTGAGGGAAATTTAATCATCGATGGCCAGACACTACGCGCTGAAGCTTCGGGAGAGACGCTTGAGGATGCCGTTGATAATGTGCGCGACCAGCTGACTCGGAAACTGCAAGGCACGCGCGGTAAGCGCCGGGAATTAATTAAGCGCGGTGGTGCCGCGCTTAAAAGAATGCTTCGCTGGGATCGGTCGAGCTAGGCGTTCGCACCTTTCACGTAGGTGAGCATCGTGTCTGCGTCGGAGACTTCAAACGGATCGGTCGGGCAGTCGTCGCTCAATCCTGGCTCAATAAAGAGCTTCTTTATGGTGCCGTCCTCGACGAGCATTGAGTAGCGCCATGAGCGCTCGCCAAAACCAAGATTCTCTTTCTTCACGAGCATGCCCATACCGCGCGTAAAGTCACCGTTACCGTCCGGCAGCATTTTCACTTTGGTGATGCCGAGCTTATCTGCCCATTGCTTCATAACGAAGGCATCGTTGATGGAAAGGCAGTAGACCTCATCAATACCAGCAGCCTTGAATTCATCGTATTTAAGCTCAAAGCCTGGCGCGTGCGTCGAGGAACAGGTTGGCGTAAATGCGCCGGGTAAACCAAAGACCACAATCTTCTTGCCTGCGAAAATGTCATCACTGGTAACATCCTGCCAACGGTATGGATTATCTCCGCCGATGGATTCATCGCGAACACGGGTTTTAAAAATAACTTCGGGGACTTTTGAGCCCTCCGCAATCGGTGTTTGTGCCATATGCTGTGCTAACTAGTACTAATACGGCTAGTGTATCACGAAGTCTTGCTCAGGTTTGCCTTCAGGAATGACGCGTTCAATGGTAAATACGCCTTTGGCGAATGAAGCTCGCGTGATCTTGTGGCGGACACCGTCTTTAAAGAAGAACGTTCCTATGGAGTCGTTATATGCGCGATATTTTCGCCAGTTCTCCTCGGCTCCGGCACTGAGTGAGATCTCGCCGTCAGCTTTTTTAAATTTACCCGAGTGCGAGGCATGTGATTCGTTTTGTGGCATGGGTGTGATGGCGCCTTCAAGGTACGCGGGAAGCGTTTCGATGAGTAGATCGGCGCCGAGCGCAATGAGACGGGGACGCAGATCCTTTGCAGTATCATGTGCCTCTATTGGTATCTCACGCTGGGCAATGATATCTCCGGCATCGAGAGCCCTAACCATTTTTTGAATGGTCACGCCCGTGATGACTTCGCCGCCGAGCAGTGCACCTTCAAGTGGCGTGGCGCCACGATACTTCGGGAGCAGCGAATAATGAATATTGAGCACCCCTTTCGGGAAGGAGTCGATCAGCACTTCAGGAAAAATCTTTCCGTATGCAACGCAAACTCCCACTTCACACCCGGCGTCTGCAATCGTTCGTATCGTTGCTTCATCCAAGCGTTCGGGTGTCAGAACAGGAATGTCCTGAGCCTCTGCAATAGCTTTTGTAGGTGAAGGGGTGAGCACTAGGCCGCGCCCACGAGGTGCATCGGGTGATGTAACGACAAGCTCCGGACGATAGCCGTGCTCGAGTAATATGGCAAGCGTTTCGCTCGCAACCCACGGTGTACCAAAATAAACAAATTTACTCATGCTCGAGAGGCGGCACTTGCATGACATCTTCGGCGTGGTCCGTAAAAAGAATGCCGTTCAAGTGGTTCATTTCGTGTTCAAAAATTTGTGCGAGCAGTCCTCCGGCACCACGCTGAAATTTCGATCCATCAAGACGTTGTGCCTTTATGGTGACGCGCTCGTGGGGTCGTGTGAAGCCATACTTGCCGCGCACCGAAAGGCAGCCTTCTTCAGCGCGCGTCCGCTTGCGCGATGTTTTTACGATGCTCGGATTAACGTAGACATCAACCACGGGCTCGGGCTTCTCTTGGGTGTTCTCATAATTTGTAGGGAGTGTGCGGTCTGCACGCACAATGAAGAGGCGGTATGAGACTCCGATTTGAGGCGCGGCGAGCGCAACGCCATCGGATTCCTTGTCGAGGGCTTCGGCCATATCACGGACGAGAGTCTCGAGTTCCTTAGAGCCAAAGAGGGACTCAGGTACGGGCTCTGCCACCGCGCGCAGTACGGGAGTTCCTGTTTGTACGATGGCCTTCATATGCCGAAACTATACCAAATATAAAGAAAAAACGCGCTTTATAGCGCGTTTAGGAAAGATCAAAAAAACAGTGGGGCGACACGGGGACCCCTTTTGTGGGCTGGCCCGTCCCGAAGGAGGCGAGTCGGTCGGGTGGGATCCCCGTGTCGCAAAGCCGCTGGGGTATTCGCAGCTGGCTTCTAAAGTGCATAGTACACTATGTTTGGCTTTTTTGCAAGGGGGGCTAGCGGACGTGCTTAGAAGGGTCCAATTCCCACCAAAACCGCTTACTAAAGTGCTTAGCCGTCGTGCACACACTTTTTAAATAATAGAGATCTTTGGTGGGTATTTTTTCGAGCACCACGCCGAGATGTGCCATCGAGATGGGTGGTAAACCGTCCTGTTTACGTGCGATATTTAAATGGCGCTGAAAGAAGCGCATCAATTCGCCACGCTCCGTAAGACGACTGCGTCCCCGTGGTGCGGTGGCGCGCTTTTTTTCGAAGTCGGGAAGGAAATCCCCGATGGGCTTCATACGTAATCAGTATAGACCTCGATCCGAGCGCCAAGGGCACGGAGGCGCTCTGCAATGTCTTCATAACCGCGATTGATGCTGTACACGTTGCGCAGCATAGACCGTCCCTTTGCCGCGAGCATAGCCACCAGAATGATGGTAGCAGGACGCAGTGCCGGCGGACAAATAACCTGCGCGGCTTTCAGTTCACGACGACCCTCAATAGAAATGCGATGCGGATCGTGCAATGTGGTGATCGCGCCAAGCCGATCCAGTTCGGTGTAGTAGATCGCGCGCTTCTCGTAGGACCAGTCATGAATAAGGGTAGAGCCTTGTGCCTGTGTGGCAATAACAGCAAAGAATGGAAGATTGTCGATGTTGAGTGCAGGGTAGGGGCGTGCGTGAATTTTTTCTGGGAAGGCAATCAACTCTGATGGTTCAATATGAATATCAGCAAGTCGGGTGATGCCGTTTTCCGAGACGCCCGCATCTGTAATGGTGTAGCGCAGGCCCATTTTTTCAAGAACAAAAAGTTCGACCTCTAAGAATTCAATCGGCGCCTTTGCAATAGTGAGCGCGCTCCTAGTAACGATGGCCGTTGTGATGAAGAACATGGCATCAGTCGGATCCTCGGCAACGGTGTACTCTACGTCTTTGTGTATGTCCGCTACGCCTTCCACGGTGAGTGTCGTTGTGCCAATGCCGCTTACCGAGACACCAAGCTCCTGCAAAAAACCGCACACCTCCTGCACTTGATAGTTTGCTGACGCATATTTGAGAATGGACGTGCCTTGTATTTTTGCGGCCATAAACAAGCCATTTTCTGTGGCCGTATCGCTTGCTTCATAGAGAATCGCTGCGGCAGGACGTAGGCCGGTATTGTGGATGCGATAGCGGTCCGAGAGGGTTTCAATCGTGAGTCCGAATTTTTCGAGTACCCAAAGGTGCTGCCGTATAGAGCGAAGACCGAGCGTGCAGCCGCCCGATTGCGGCAATTCGAATTTTTTGAGCACATGGGCGAGCGGTCCAATGAACATAAGAATGCTTCGTGTTTTGGTAGCCGCGACCGCGTCGATACCGCCCATGTCAATGTGCACAGGTGGCTTAATGCGTACGCTCGTGCCATGCCACTCAACCGCCACACCAAGCGATCGTAGGACCTCAATAAGGCGATTCACCTCTTCAATCTTCGGCATGCGGTGGAGTGTGGTGGTCCCTTTATTGAGGAGTGATGCCGCGAGTAGTGCGACGGCGCCATTTTTAGATCTGCTGGTTTCTACGCTGCCTGAAAGAGCCTTGCCGCCCTCAATAACAAAATTCATTTCGCCTTGCATCGAACTAGTGTACCATTACCCGTGATGTCATACTTTTCCCCAAAACTCGGCATTGATTTGGGCACGACCAATGTCCTCGTTTTTGTGCCAGGGAAGGGAGTGGTGCTTAATGAACCCTCCATGGTCGCCGTGAGTAAAGCTGAAGACAAGCGCGGCAGTCATAAAATTCTTGCCATAGGTGAAGATACCAAAGCAATGATCGGGCGAACCCCAGAAGGCGTCATTGTGTATCGGCCTATGAAGGACGGCGTAATCGCCGACTACCGCGTCACCGAAGCAATGCTGCGCCACTTTATGAAAAAGGCACTCGGTTGGAACCCGTTTAAACCCACGGTGCTCATCTCCGTGCCCGCAGGTGTCACCTCCACTGAGAAGCGCGCCGTCATTGAAGCAGCGGTAAAGGCCGGTGCAAAAAATGCGTACGTGGTGAAGGAGCCAATCCTTGCGGCCATTGGCGCTGGCATTCCTATTCATGAACCACTGGGGCGTATGGTGGCGGATATTGGAGGCGGCACGATCGACGTGGCGGTGATCTCACTCGGCGGCATTGTGGCCTCGACGTCGGTAAAGTGCGCGGGCAATCGGCTCGACCGCGCCATCGTTGATCATGTAAAGAAGCAGCACAATCTTTCCATCGGCGACAAAACGGCGGAAGAGATAAAAATTAAGGTTGGTGCGGCTCTGCCACTGCAGGAGGAGATTACTATGCTGGTGCGTGGCAGCGATACCGTTTCGGGGCTTCCGCGTACAATAGAGCTGGGCACCAATGATCTGGCGCAGGCAATGAGCCGTGAACTACGCGAAATGACACAGGCTATTCGAAAAGTGCTTCAAGAAACACCGCCGGAGCTTGCGGCCGATATCATCGATAACGGCATTATGCTCACGGGAGGCACGAGCCAGCTTCGTGAATTGCCGGAGCTCGTGTATCGCCGCACCGGCGTGATGGCAAAACTCGCGCAGGATCCGTACTACTGTGTCGCGCAGGGCACGGGCATCGCGCTCAAGCACTTGAACACGTATCAAAAGAGTATTATCGCGAAGAAATAGAAAGTGGCTCAAACGGGCTATACTGCACCTATGCACCATGCCTATGTGATTGAAGGCGAGATAGAGCAGGGCATCGAGCATGCACTCATGTGGATCAAGGAAAAACTTGGTCTCCATACGCATATGAGTCCAGACGGCAGTGGCGCGGGGAACCCCGATGTCATCATTTTGCGCCACGACTTTTTCTCCGTAGATGATGCGAGGCGCGTGCAGGAGTACGTTATGCAGGCACCGCTCAAGGGCGACCGCAAAGCCATCATCATCGCCGTATCACAGCTTCTACATCAATCGCAGAATGCGTTGCTCAAAACATTTGAAGAGCCACCGGAAGGCACGTTTCTTTTCTTTATTGCGCCGAATGTCGCGGGTCTCCTGCCCACATTCCGTTCGCGTGTCCAAGCACTGTCAAAAACTACGTTGGTTGAGGAGATGTCCCCGCTGGCCCGCGATTTCATACAGGCAGTACCCGAAAAACGCTCAGCGCTTGCTAAAAAACTTTCTACCAGTCGCTCTGATGAGGAGAGACGTAGAAATCGCACGGAAGCGGTCGCCATTGTAAATGGAATCGAGCGTGCAGCGGCAGGTGATATCGCGCGGCATGCGGCACTTTTGCGCGATATACAAAGGCTGCGAGTCTATTTGAACGACGCGAGCGCACCGGTCAAATTAGTGCTTGAACACTTGGCGATTGTGACGCCGCGGAATTTGATATAGTAGGTCTATGGCATACGATTTCACACCACTCAAAAATAATATTAAGGAAACTGAAGAATGGCTTTCGCGCGAGCTTTCTGGAGTTCGTACGGGGCGCGCGACGCCGACCCTGCTTGATACCGTAAAACCGGAAGCATATGGCACTCGTATGCCGATCTCGCAGATCGCAAACGTGGCAGTGGAGGATGCGCGTACGTTACGCGTCGTTCCGTGGGACCTGGCGCTCGCAAAGGAGATCGAGCGCGCAATCACAGAGGCGGACCTCGGTGTTGGTGTCTCCACGGACGCACAGGGTCTGCGGGTATCATTTCCCGAGCTTACGGGTGAGCGACGCGCTCAGCTCGGCAAGATCGCCGGCGACAAGACCGAGCAAGCACGCATAACACTTCGTGGTCACCGTACCGAAGCCCTTAAGCTTCTCGACGAATCCAAAAAACAGGGCGGCATGGGCGATGATGAGCATATCCGGCTCAAGGAGGAGGTCCAGAAACTTATCGATGCGGGAAATGAAAAGCTCGCGCAGCTACTTACCAAGAAGGAGGAGGAGATAGCTGAATAAGCGCACATGACGATCATTACGCTCATTGTCGTCATCGTTGCGCTCGTCGTCGTTCACGAGTTCGGACATTTCATTGCCGCGAAGCTTTTTGGCATGCGTGTGGATGAATTTGGTCTCGGCTATCCGCCGCGCGCGCTTACCATTGGCAAAAAAGGCGACACGCTCTATACACTCAATTGGCTCCCGTTTGGCGGATTTGTGAAGATTCATGGCGAGGAAGAACTGCTGGAGCTAGATCACGCGCAGTCGAGTCCGCGGTCTTTTATGTCAAAGAATCGCTTTGCCCAAGGCGTCGTGCTCTCTGCCGGCATCGTGATGAATATAGTGTTTGCCTATGTGCTGCTTGCTTCGGCGCTTGCGCTCGGCATGCCACGGGCACTTTCGAGCAATGAGCTCGCACAGGCAAGGCAATTAGAGCGTATGGTCACGCGAGTGATGCCTGATTCGCCCGCTGCACGCGCAGGATTGGTAGCTGGCGACGTCATCAAACGGGCTGCAACGGCGCAGAATGCGTGGGATGCAAAAGGCGCAGCGACTTTTGTCACATTCGTCACTGAGACACATGGGTTGCCTATTGCGCTTGCGCTTAAGCGCGGCGGAAGTGATGTTTCAATCACCGTGACGCCCGCGCAGGGCGTAGTCCAAACCGACGCATCGCGCTATGCCATTGGCATTGAAGTAACGGATGTGGGCATTGTGCGGCGTTCACTGGGTGCATCGATTGTGGAAGGATTTTGGATGACCGTCGATATGGTGCGGCTTACGGCAGAAGGACTTGCCAATTTCTTTACGGGAATCTTAACGCTGTCGGCGAATTTAGCTGATGTTTCTGGTCCTGTGGGTATGGCAGGCGCAGTCGGCGCAGCGCAGGCTGATGGTATTGGTAGCCTGCTCTCACTAGTTGCAATTATTTCAATCAACCTTGCGCTCATCAATCTTATTCCGGTACCGGCACTCGATGGAGGACGCTTGCTCTTTGTGATTGTGGAAGCGATTACACGAAGACGCATCAAGCCGCGTGTCGCACAGACGATGAATAGCGTGGGCTTTGTGTTCCTGGTGCTGCTCATGGTGGCAGTTACGGTACACGATATCTTCAAATTATTTTCATAAGCCTATACAACAAGAAAGCCGCCTCCACGACTTTCTTGTCGTAAAGGCGGCCGGCGCTGTCAGCAGCGTGCACTCGCGTAGTTCTCGCGCTCCTGTGAACTGGCCATGTGAATTGCGGCACGCACGACGTCGTCGAGCGTGTGGTAGACCGGGAAGCTGTCGCCGAGGGCAAGGCGGAACGACTCGCGAATCATATCGCTACTCGGAAATCCGTCCTGTACGCCAACAACGACGCGCAGCGAGGAATCGCGGACAAGATGTCCACGCCACTCGCCGAGCGTATGCAAGGCATAGTGATTTCCGTCACGCATGAGATCAGCTACGCTCGCGCGCGGGAGCCAAAACACAAGCGCGCCACGAGGAGCGTCCTCAGCAGCGCGCAACATGTAATGCCGCTCCCATGCTAGCTGCGAAGTGAAGTCCGACGGTCCATCGAGACACTGTCCGAAGGCAGCGTGCCCGATGTGATAGGCTGCGAGATTTGCGATGACACACGGGGAACTCGCTGCAAGCAGCTTGTTCAAACCGGATTGCCAATCGTTGTCTCCCAGGATGGGGCCATGCAGAAAATAAAAAGGATATCTCCGCAGACTCCAGATATTGGGCCGAACAAGCGGGGGAATGATGTGGGCAAGGAACCGATTCTCGGGCACGGGAACTACGCCTCCTATTTTGCGCGGTACTTATAATGAACGATCTGCGCACTACTATAGCGTATTTTGCGGGTCCTGCGCAGAAGGCGTATAATTCCGGCATGCGCCAATCTAAACTGTTCTCAAAAACACGACGAGAAGCTCCTTCCGATGAAGTCGCTAAGAATGCTCAATTACTCATACGCGCTGGGTACATCCATAAAGAGATGGCTGGAGTTTATTCCTACTTGCCGCTTGGACTACGAACGCTTAACAATATTGCAGCGATTATCCGTGCTGAAATGAATGCGCTTGGCGGACAAGAGCTCTTTATGACCGCGCTTCAGGATAAAGAGGTTTGGAGCCGTACCGATCGCTGGGATGATGAGAAAGTAGATATTTGGTTTAAGACCAGTTTTAAAAGTGGCGGCGAAACAGGGCTTGCGATCACGCATGAAGAACCTTTGACCCGCATCATGTCCGAGCATGTATCGTCGTATCGCGATCTTCCAGTGCTCGCGTATCAATTTCAAACGAAATTTCGTAATGAATTGCGAGCAAAAAGCGGTGTGATGCGAGGCAAGGAGTTTTTGATGAAGGATCTGTATTCATTTGCGAAAAATGATGAGGAGCATAAGGCGGTCTATAGTAAAGTTCGTGACGCCTATAAACGCATATTTGCGAAAATGGGTATTGGCGATAAAACCTTTGTTACGTTTGCGTCAGGTGGACTCTTCAGTCAATTTTCAGAAGAGTTTCAGACACTGTCGGATGCCGGCGAGGACGTGATCTACGTTGACGAAGAAAAGAAGCTCGCCGTGAACAAAGAAGTGTATACGGATGAGAATCTCGCAAAGCTTGGCCTCTCAAAAGATGTACTGACTGAACAAAAAGCCATCGAGGTGGGCAACATTTTTAGCCTCGGTACGCGCTTTTCTTCACAACTCGGTCTCACGTACACCACGGAGACTGGAGCAAAGGAGCCAGTGGTTATGGGCAGTTATGGCATCGGCCCTACGCGGCTTCTTGGAGTCATTGTGGAACTTCTGGCGGATGAAAAAGGGCTCGTGTGGCCGGAACATATCAGTCCCTACGAATATCACATTGTGTCGGTCAATCAGGATGAGGACATTGTGAAGACGGCCGATGAACTTTACGATGATATGGTACGTAACGGCATCGAAGTGCTCTACGATGATCGACAGGTATCCGCTGGACAGAAATTTGCAGAAAGCGATCTGCTCGGCATTACTAGGCGGATTGTGGTTGGGCGCGATGCGGTGGCAACAGACATGTTTGAAGTGGTCGACCGCGCCACAGGCGCCATCACGAAAGTGGCGCGTGCTGAACTGACGCGATAGTGGGCATGAAGAAATTTTCCACCAACTCACTCTTTAGCAGCGACGTAGCTATTGACCTCGGAACTGCCCATACGCTCGTCTATGTGCGCGGGCGCGGCATAATGATCACGGAACCAACGGTCGTTGCTGTGAATGAAAAGACCAATCAGGTGGTGGCCGTGGGCCATGCAGCTAAAGTGATGCTTGGTAAAACACCGGCGCACATTCGCACGGTACGCCCACTTTCTCATGGAGTGATTTCTGACTTTGAGGTGACCCAGGAATTGCTCACGTATTTCATCAATAAAGCGCTCGGGGGAAGGTCAAAACTGTTTGGGCCGCGCGTGGTGGTGGGCGTGCCTACGGGCGTTACGAACGTGCAGAGCCGCGCCGTTCGCGATGCGGCAAAAAATGCAGGCGCTCGTGAAGCGATTATTGTGGAGGAACCAATTGCGGGCGCTATAGGTGCAAAATTACCCGTGACTGATGCTGTGGGCACTATGGTGCTCGACATTGGTGGCGGCACCACAGATATCGCCGTTATCTCGCTGAATGCTGCCGTAGCATCGAAGAGCTCGCATGTGGCGGGCGATCGCTTCAACGAGAATATTATTGATTACGTACGGAATGAATTTAAGCTTGGC
>OMJE01000024.1 GCA_900299275.1 bacterium
ATCTCATTGATGATTTCCTTGACGGTAGTCATAGCACCATCACTATACACCCCTGGCAAGGTGTTGCCAAATGAAAAGACCCCGCTAGTGAGGCGGAGTCTTTTGTTCATCAGTGAGGAAGGTGCGGTCCCAGAGCTCGCTACCGACAATACCGATGACGAGACCAGGGAGTCCAAAGCCGAGCACTGCCGTGAGCTGACCCACTTGCTTGTCCGGCATGATCCATGAAGCGCCAAAGGCCGCAACCGCAATAAGCAGGAGCGGCACTTCTCGCGCGATAAGCACCCCTATGAACACGTTAGAAGCAACGAACGCCAAAAGATTGGCAGTGAGAAGTGACATAAAAGAACCTCCACGGACGTTTTGCTGGCGATAGAGTACAACTATTTAAGCAACTCGGCAACCTCAGTCGCGGTGAGAGTTTCTATGTTTGTCGTGCTCGGTAGATAGATTCGGCGCAGGCCTTTCTTCACGAAATAGCCTTGCTTTGATTTGTAAAGCGTTAAGGCCTTACCGGTTTTCGGATGAGGCCCGAGGTCTTTTGCAATTTCAACACCCTTAGGTGGACGCTTTGGCTCTGCAAGCACCTTGAGTGCTTCCTCAAGTGTGATCGTGTACGGGTCAGCCTTCTTAATAGAGCGGAATTCACCATTGTGACCCACGTACGGACCAAAGCGACCCGTATTTGCAATGACGGGCTTGCCGGTATCTGAGTGGATGCCAAGTTCACGCGGCAAAGAAAGATATTTAACCGCATCAGCAAGTGTCACTTTTGAGGGCTCGACGCCGGCAGGAATACTTGCTCGCTTCGCTGCAATCTTTTTCGTTTTTGCATTCTTCTTTTTGGCACCCTCTTCCGGCGCGGGATCTTCTGCTTTGGCCTCAAGTGGCATCTCCACATAGGGTCCAAAACGCCCAGTCTTTACATAGATCGGTAGGCCAGTCTCAGGATGCGTGCCAAGCGGTTCATCACTTTTAAGTTCCTCGCCATGTTCTGTGCGTGCACCAAGGCAGTCGGGGTAACGTTTGCAACTCATGAACACGCCGCCGCGACCAAGCTTGTACTCCATCGGACTACCGCAGATCGGACAGGGGAATTCCTTCGGTGCGTCTCCAAGCGAAGTAGCTTTCGGTAATGATTCTTTTGCCTTCACTGCGGCCTCAAACGGTCCGTAGAAGGCTTTCAGTGTGTCAGTGTAGCCGCGTTCACCGCGTGCAATTTCATCGAGCTCGTTCTCCATTTCAGCCGTAAAAGTGTCGCTCACGTAGTCTGCAAAATTTTCTTCCAGCCAGCCCGATACGACCATGCCCGTTGCCGTTGGTTTCAGTGCACGAGCTACCTTTTCTACGTAGCCGCGATCCTGAATAGTCTTCATGATGCTCGCGTACGTGGATGGGCGACCAATTCCGCGCTTCTCCAGCTCTTTAATGAGTCCCGCTTCGGTGTAGCGGTTGGGCGGTTCGGTTTGCTTCTCTTCGGCATCGAGCGATGAGAGATCCACGGTCTGACCTTCCAGAACTTTCGGCAGCTCTACGTCCTCACCGCGCGCGCGTGTATCAAGGGCGAGCCACCCGGCAAAAATCACGCGTGATCCGTTAGCTGAAAATGCAGGAATGTCCTTATCTGCAGCTACTTCAATCGTTGTACGCATTACTTTTGCCGATGCCATTTGAGAAGCCATAGCGCGCGTGCGAATGAGATTATAGAGTGCCGTCTCATCGGGCGTTGCGCCCGCATGTTCATGCGATGGGTCCGTCGGACGAATTGCTTCGTGCGCTTCCTGGGCATTTTTGCTCTTCGTCTTGTAGGTGCGCACCTGCACGTATTCCTTTCCAAAATTGTTTTCTACGACGCGTGCAAGGCGAGCAACCGCCTCTTGTGCGAGGTTTACCGAGTCAGTACGCATATAGGTAATGTGGCCGGCCTCGTAGAGCTTCTGTGCAGCACGCATAGTACGAGAAGGTGAAAAACCGAGGCGAGTCGATGCAGCCTGCTGGAGTGTTGACGTCGTAAAGGGAGGGCGTGGATTACGTTCTTCGCCGCGTTCGCTTACCGATGCAATCTTCCAGTGTGCTTCGCGGCCCAGCGTTACAATACGGTCTGCCTCAGCCTTGCTCGTTGGCTCATCCACACATGTCGTTGCAATGGCGCCGTTCTTGCTTTTAAAGAGCGCCGAGAGTACGTAATAGGTCACCGGTATGAATGATTTAATTTCGCGTTCACGTTCGGCAAGGATGCGCAGCGCCGGCGACTGCACGCGACCTGCAGAAAGGCCGTAGCGTACTTTCTTCCAAATGAGGCCGGAGAGATCGTAGCCCACGATACGATCGAGCACACGACGCGCCTCTTGCGCCTCACGCAAGTGATCATCAATCGGTCGCGGGTGTTCAAGCGCTTCTTGAATGGCATCTTTCGTAATCTCATGAAAAACAACGCGTTGCGGCTTTTTGAGACCGGCGACCTCTTTTACGTGCCACGCAATGGCCTCACCCTCGCGGTCGGGGTCGGTCGCTAGATAGACCTCAGAGGCCTTCGATACGGCTTTCTTTATCTTCTCTATGACGTCGCGCTTATCGGGCGAAATGACATAGCGCGGCACAAAGCCGCCCTCAATATCGACGGCGTCCTTATTGGTCTTCGGCAAGTCGCGCACGTGACCGACGGAGGCAATAACTTCGTAGGTTTTCCCCAGATAGTTGCCTATAGTGCGTGCCTTGGTGGGTGACTCGACAATTAATAGCTTTGTGGCCATATGGGTACGTGATAACGCGAATACCTATATATGGTCAAGCGACAGCCGCGAATATCGGCTGGTGGTCAGAGCCGTAGGCATCCGGGATGACACGAGCTTCTGTAAGCCCAAAATGATGCGACACGAGGATGTGGTCGAGCTGGGAAGCGGATATGGCGTGGGTCTTTTTGCCGCGCAACACATTGGTGAGCTGGTGCTCCACAAAGCACTCTTCGATGCGTGTCCGCTCGAGTTTGTAGCGTATCGCATCCATAAGTGACCCACCGAAAAGCCAGGTCAGTATGGTGATCCGAGGATGCTCAAGAACATTGAAATCCCCGCACACGATGGTGGGCAGCAGAGGATCGCGCTCAGCAAGGGCAAGCTCGAATTCCTGCAGACGATGGGTAGGCGTAAGGAGCGGTAGATGGAGATTGAAGATGCGCACCACGCCTTCGGGTAATGCTAGGTCCACAACTTGAGAGTGGCGATTGCCTGTGCCTTCGCCCCACACACGAATGAGCGTCATGAAGCGTATAAAAAAATAAGCCCGCCACGTTCGCATGCTATTGAGCGGTGGGAGTGGCACATGCGCCACTTTCGTGAGCGGATAGCGTGACAGCACGACCAAATATCGTGTCACAGCACGATCATCATAGCGTTGCTCCATTTCGATAGCCGCATCAATATGGAAAGGCAACGTACGCAATCGTTCTACAAAGGGCTCTGGCGTTTCTTGAATACAAAAAACATCGAAATCTGTGGTGCGAATAAAATCAAAAGCCCGATCCATATCGGGGTTGCGAAAGAGCATGTTCCAACTGTAGATCTTCATGCGTGTATTATACGCGACGCCATGCGCCAAACTCTTCGCGTATAAGTCCGCGGAGTTCGAGCGAAATCAGTGCGGTCAAAT
>OMJE01000025.1 GCA_900299275.1 bacterium
CGACCATGTTCAAGACGTCTCACTGATCAAAGACGAGCAGCTCGAAGCGCTGCGCGCTGGCACCGCCTACGGTCGTATCGAAGCCTACGACACCGCACACTTGAGTGGCACAAACGCGATTGGCGTGATGACCGTTCTCGAAGACGGGGCAGTGAGTAAGAACGAGTACCGCACGTTCAATATACGGGGCTTCAAAAAGAATGACGACATTGGGTCACTCAAGGAACTGCTTACTCGCCGCTTCTCGCATCCCGAATGGGACGCTCCGCGCGCCATCGTCGTGGATGGCGGCACGACGCACAAGAAGGCAGCAGAAGGGAAGCTTAGTGAACTCGGCATTTCAGTGCCCGTCGTCGCGGTAGTAAAGGACGAACGACACCGTCCCCGAGAGGTGATCGGCGCGAAGCGTGCACACATTTCTGAAGCCGATGCAGTACTTGTAAACAGTGAGGCGCACCGCTTCTCGCTCTCGCGTCACCGCAAAGCACGCACAAAAAAATTGCTCGTCGCATAAAAACAGCCCTACGATTGCTCGTAGGGCTGTTTGGAGTTGGCTCGGCATACATTTATTCCGTCGGCGTGTCTTCGCCTGGATCGAAGCGCTCGAAGTCTTCGATCGCATAGCGATAGTTCCCGCCGCCAAGGATCTCGAAGCCCCACATGGCATTTCCGCGATACCAGATACGGCTCACGACAACAGGCCCACGCGTCTTGAAATAGTCATGCTTACCATTAAGTGCATTCACGGACATGGACTGCCGCAACCCATACTTGAGTTGCAGCCGCTCGTTGGGCGCGATGGGTGGCCGCACGCCATCGGCATGCGCAAGAAGTACGCCGCGATAGAATTCAAGCGTGACCAAATCACCTTCGACCGAAGCCTGCAGCGTCTCACTCCTTCCGATACGCTTGGCAACTTCGACGAGGTTGTTAATGAGTTGAACGTTGCTACACAGGTACGGATTTCCCATGCCTCTCACCTCCTTTTAGAAATAACATTCTGCTGTTTTTTTAGCACACCGGGGAACCTTTGTCAGGGCACGAAAACGCTCGTGACGATCATTCGCCGATAACTGCAACGTTACGCCTTGTCGAGCAGTTCTAATAACAGGAGCACCTTAATACACGGGAGGAATAACGATGAGTCCACAGAGCATCCGACATGCGACCGAAGTGGATATTCCGCGTATGGCAACAATCAACACGAGCGTTTTTCTGGGTGATCGCGACAAAGTGAAAAGCGCCGAAGAGTGGATGACGTGCTGGCTGAAAGCCTATCCGCTGTATCACTACTTCGTTGTCGAGATCAATGGTCTCGTGGTGGGGTATGCCGGATGGCAAATGCACGGCGGGTTTCAGCGAGCCGAACCGGTCATCGAACTCGACCAACTGGGCGTCGACAAGGCGTACCAGGGTCAGCACCTCGGTCCTGAACTCATGCGCCACAGCATCGACGAGCTCACGCGCTGGGTCCAGTCGAAGAATGAACGTATCGAAAGCCATGTGACCTTCGTGGTTTGGGCCTATACGCTCAATTTCAACGCCATGAACGCCTATGCAAAACTCTTTGCTGACGGCGTGCGTGGATCTCGACTCCAGTTCGGCGATCGCGCTGAAAGCATGCTGCGCTGGCGGCGGCCGATTATTCGTCCGATTCGCGAGCAGGATTAACGAGCGCCCCGGAGCTACGGCTCCGGGGCGCCTTACTTTCTGTAACGTAACGGGCAACCCGAGTGTTATAGTCAGCACATCCTATGACAACGAAAGCACTTATTTTTGATCTTGATTTTTGTATTTTTGACACTCGATCGCTTGGTGATCATGTGCTCGATCCGGTCCTTGCGCCACTCTTCGCGTCTCAACTTTCATCCGAGACGAAACAAATTATCGCCGACACGCTCTGGTCCACAAGCCTGGAAGACACCATCGCCCTCTTTGATATTGATCCCGCACTCGCTGGAGCCATGCGCACAGCGCACCAAACGCTTATCGTTCCGAACGATGCGTGCTCGTATGGCGACGAGTATATCCTGCGTGGTCTGCCGGTGTACCGCGCTCTTGTGACGACCGGCTATAAGGCTTGGCAGGAGGCAAAAATCGCAAAAATCGCCGTGGAGTCGCTGTTTGATGAGATCATCATCGACACCATCGATGATCTGCTAGTGCGAAAAGGGAAGCAACGCATATTTGAGGAACTGCTGGTGTCCCACGGCTGGCAACCCAGTGAAGTTTTTGTGATTGGCGACAATCCTCATTCCGAGTTGAAGGCAGCTCGCGCACTTCAGATACCAACCATACAAACGCTGCGTCCAACGATTAAAAAAGATCCGCTTGCGAATTATCACATCACTTCGTTTGCAGAACTTCCACCGATAGTGAACAACTCCTGATATACTACACATATGCAAACGATCGTCGGCGTGTTGCGCGGCGGACCATCGCACGAGCACGACATATCCTTAAAGACCGGAGCAACCCTGCTCTCGGCTTTGCCGCGCGAGGAGTTCGACGTGCGCGATATCTACATCGACAAAAGCGGCACATGGTTTGATCGCGGCCGCCCTTCAACACCGGATCGCATACTGCGACAGATCGATGTTGCGATGCCGGGTATGCACGGCACCTACGGCGGCGATGGCACGCTTCAGCACACGCTGGAGAGTTTCTCCATTCCATACTCTGGCTCCGACACAATCGGTACGCGAATCTCTCACAACAAAGCACTTGCAAAAATGCGCGCAATCGACGCTGGTATTGCCACGCCAGATTTCGTTGCTATTCAATCGCCCAACGAGATTGAAGAAGGTGCAAAGGCAGCAATGCGCATGCTGCAGCCAGTGGTAGTGAAGCCGCTCGCAGAAGGATCGTCTATTGGCGTTACGATTGTGGGAGGCCATGCCTTTGTGCTTCGCGCGATCCAGGATCTTTTTGCACAAGGTGTGCAAGGCGTCCTTGTGGAAGAACTTGTGCGCGGCAAGGAGGCAACCGTAGGTATCGTCGATCATATGCGCGGCGAGCCTCACTACATGCTGCCCGTCATTGAAGTAACGCGACCTACCGGCACGATCTACACACATGCAATGAAGCGCGAAAATCTGGTTCGACTTTCGTGTCCGGGTACCTTCACACGAGTTGAAGCAGAAGATCTGCGCAGGGCCGCAAAGAAAATGCATCAGGCACTCGGACTGCGTCACTACTCGCGTAGCGATTTTATCGTCTCACCCCGCGGCATTTACTACCTCGAAACGAACGCGCACCCGAGTCTCGCACCACAGGCACCACTGCCTCACGCTCTCGCCTCTATTGGTGTAAGCGCACAACAATTTGCACGGCATCTGGTCAATTTGGCGCGTAGAGGCTCGCCATAAAAAAGTTTGAGGGCGAGCGCCGAAGCGCTCGCCCTCATTGTTGAACGAATGATCAGATCCCGATGACGTCACGCGCCCGATCGTTCATCGAGCGTTCCTCGGACATCATCTCCGGCGGTTCCTTGAAGCTCGCGGCAAGCTTCTTGACCCGATTCCGGTGATGACCCCAGTGCTCGTGCAGAACGCGCACCTGGTACTCGCCGTTGCGACCCACCCACACACAGCGAGTAGGAGCCGACTTGATCACGAAGTCGCCCTGGCCAGCCTCGACCATCTGGCGCGCATTCACGAGAGGAAACTCGTAATGTTCGCCATTGCGGCCGCCATGCACCGTTTTCGAGATGCCGTCCATCGCCCAAAAGGCGAGTTCCGCCTGGGGGCTTTCGAAGGACAACTTCTCCGGAGCACAGTACAGGTGATACACGTTGCCACGCGATGCGAGAACGTATCCTCGGCCGCTCGTGTACTCTGCTTGGGGAAAGAGCAGACCACCAGCTGTGATGAGACTTTCGCGTGCGGCTTTTCTTGCCTCACGCGTCTGCTTCATTTCTGCCGACTCGCTGAGCACGTACTCGAGCTCATCCATCCCGAAGCGTACGTTCTCGACGAGTCGCACCTCGTCGTCGCCCTCCTTGCGTACCCGGTCACCCGGGTAGAAGCGAATGCGCTGCGACAGGTCGCCCACTCTCTCGAAATTGCTCGCCGTTGCCGACGAGGCCGTCTGGGATGCGTCGATCGCGACGAGATGATTGGTGTTGAGACCGCGATGAATCTTGGTCTCACCATCAAAGCGCACGTCCACACCGCTCGGATCCACGTAGACCCCAGGCAGTCGACCCCTCGAATCGAGCAGTCCGACGACCTGGTGCTGGAATCCGACGATCGAGCCTTGCTTTCCGCGGTATTGCTTGAAGAACTCCGTGCTCCGGTAGTCGTCACCCATGAGAGGGCAGTCGTACAAGATGCGCGTGCCGATCGCAAGCGAAACCAGGGCGCGAATTTTCAGAATTGCCGTAGTGATCACTGAACCTCCTTTGTGCCGGCCCGGTTATCCGGAGACGGTCCTTGTCCGCGGCCACTATACCGCAAAAATATAAATCTGGTATACTATGAAGCATTGGGCCCATAGCTCAGCTGGTAGAGCACCTCATTTGCAATGAGGGGGTCAGGAGTTCGAATCTCCTTGGGTCCACCAAAAAATGTCAGAAAAAGTCCTGCCCCTGTAGCGGGACTTTTTACGTTTATAAAGGACGAAGGTTTTTATTTGTGACCAAGCGATAAATTGATACAATGAGCGCGACATGGATGCATCCACAACCACCGAAGCACACGCAGGCCCAGAAATATCTATAAAGGCAGAGGGGATCTTTCACCTCGGCGGCATCGAAGTGACCAACTCAATGTTCATGGGCACCGTCGTGGCTATTCTCCTTGTGACACTGGGCATCCTCATCCGTCGCTCGCTCGCCGAAATTCCTGGCCGTCTCCAAGGCTGGTTTGAACTCATTATGGAGCAGGCGCTCGGCATCATGGATACCATTCTCGGCTCACGAGAAAAGTCGTTGAAGTATTTTCCGCTCATTTTCACTATTTTTCTTTTCGTCCTCGTTTCAAATTGGCTCGGCCTCCTGCCGCTCACGCACGTATTGGTAGGGAAGGCGCCTATCCTGCGTGCGCCTACGGCTGATCTGAATTTCACCATCGGCCTTGCCGTTGTTGCGGTGCTCGCGACAAATGTACTCGGCGCCGCTGCCATAGGCGTGAGCGCGCATCTAAAGAAGTTCTTTGTCAATCCACTGCGCGATCCAATAGGCGCATTCGTCGGCTTGTTGGAGCTTGTGTCCGAATTTGTTAAAATCATTTCGTTCTCGTTCAGGTTGTTCGGGAACGTGTTCGCGGGAGAGGTGCTGCTCACGATCGTTGCCTTTTTGGTACCGTACGTAGTGCCGCTGCCGTTTTTGTTTCTTGAGGTCTTTGTGGGACTCATTCAGGCGTTCATTTTCTCTATGCTGACTCTGGTGTTCCTCGGCATGGCGATGGTGACGCACGGTGACGACCACAACGCACATCACGCCTAAGCGGCGCGGTTCTTGTTTTTTTATTCAATAAACTATTCTTAATTTTATGGATCCCGCAACAATGAAGTTACTTGCCATTGCTATTGTGATTGGCATTGGCGCTTTCGCGCCAGCACTCTCAATCGGCAAGATTGGCGCCGCTGCAGTCGATGGCATTGCTCGTAACCCTGAAGCCGCACCGAAGATTCAGACCGCAATGATTCTCTCACTAGCTTTCGCAGAAGCCGTAGCTATTTACGCTCTTGTTATCGCGCTTATCTTGAAGTTCGTCTAATTCGCACATGAGCGATCTCTTCTCGCAGCTCGGTGTCGAACCGGCAGCACTACTATGGCAAACCGCAAACTTTGCGGTTGTCTTGGGGACGCTCTGGTATTTGGTCTACAAGCCGCTTACGTCGCTTGTGGCCGAGCGCACCTCAAAGATCGAGAAGGGTCTTTCTGACGCCGTACAAGCGCAAGCGGAGCTCGCGCGTGCTGACGCAGATTACGCAGCTCGTCTACGCGACGCGGAGCGCGAGGGTACGGATATCGTGAAGAGGAGTGAGGCAGAGGCGCAAAAGCGTGCGAGCAGCATCATTACAAACGGGGAAGCACGCGGGGAATCAATCGTTGCAGAGGCGCGCACGCTGGCCGAGCGAGCCCGTGCTGAAGAGTTTGCATCACTTGAAGCAGAAGCCAAAGCATTCGTGCAAGCGGTCGTCGCAAAAACAGTGGCGCTTGATCCAAGTACCGTCGACGCAAAGCTCGTCGAACAAGCGGTTGCAGCAATCAAGAGCCAAAAGCACGCCGTATGATTTACCGTCCGAGCCATTACGCAGCTGCATTTCGCAATGCGCTTAGCTCGGGCGTCAGCTTCGAGATTGCTAAAAAAAATCTGCTCTCTTCGCTCGAAAAACGCGGCGACGGCCACCGCTTTCGGCAGGTTGTTCAGGAAATAGAACGGCTTGAAACGCGGGCGCACGGAGGACAGTGCGTAACGCTTGAGTTCGCTCATGAACCAACACAAGATGCCCGGACGGCGCTTACTCACGCCTTTGGCCCGCACGACCGCGTTTCGAGTACGGTGCGAAGCGACCTCATTGCCGGCGTGCGCATCACCATCGACGACGAGCGAGAGCTTGATATATCGCTGGCGGGCAAACTGCGCGCTTTGTTTCATTAATTACTTACCACCATGTCATACGAAATCATCGAAAAACTGCAGCGTGAGATCGCCGGCTACACCGACGATCCTGCCTTCCATCAGGTAGGCATGGTGGTCGAAGTAGGCGACGGCATTGCGCGCATCAAGGGCCTCACCAAGGCCGTGAGCCAAGAGCTTTTGCATATTCAGACCAAGTCGGGCGACGTACCGGCGATCGCCTTTTCACTCGAAGAGGAGTTCATTGGTGCAATTATCCTCGCGCGTGGCGAGGGCGTGGCCGTGGGCGATCGCGTGCGCGGCACTGGCCGGGTGCTTTCCGTGCCGGTGTGCGATGAAATCCTCGGGCGCGTGGTGACCGCGCTCGGCGAGAGCGCCGATGGGAAAGGCACGATCGGCACCGAGGCGAGCACTACGTACTGTCCTCTCGAGCGCCCGGCACCCGATGTAGTCTCCCGCGAAAGTGTCCGCATGCCACTCCACACCGGTATCAAAGCCGTTGACGCAATGATTCCGATTGGTCGCGGCCAGCGCGAACTGATCATCGGCGACCGTGGCACAGGAAAGACGGCTGTTGCGCTTGACACTATTTTGAATCAGATGAACGACAAAGGCCGTCCCCAGGTGTACTGCGTGTATGTTGCGATCGGGCAGAAGCAATCAAAGGTGGCTCAAATCGTGCACAAACTTCGTAAAGCGGGCGCACTCGAGTATACGACCGTGGTCTCGGCACCAGCGGGATCACCGGCGCCGCTTCTGTATCTCGCCCCCTTTGCCGGAGCTGCCATTGCAGAATACTTTATGGATAAGGGGAAGGATGTGCTGGTCATCTACGACGATCTTTCAAAGCACGCCGATGCGTATCGTGAGATCTCACTGCTTCTGCGCCGCAGTCCTGGCCGCGAGGCGTACCCGGGCGACATCTTCTACCTACACTCGCGTCTGCTCGAGCGCGCAGCAAAGCTCGATAAAGCACATGGCGGCGGCTCCTTTACCGCGCTTCCCATCATAGAAACAAAACTCGGCGATGTCGCAGCGTATATCCCGACAAACGTTATCTCGATCACTGACGGCCAGATCTATCTCGAGTCGAGCCTCTTCAATCAAGGCATTCGCCCGGCCGTAAACGTTGGCCTTTCCGTGTCACGTGTGGGTTCATCAGCACAGACCAAGGCAATGAAGAAAGTCGCTGGGAAGTTGCGTCTTGAACTTGCTCAGTTCCGTGAACTTGCTGCCTTCGTGCAATTTGCGAGCGATCTCGACGCATCGACCCGTGCAAAGATCGCCCGTGGCGAACTACTCACCGAACTCTTGAAGCAACCTGACGGCGCACCACAAGCCTTCTATCACACCGTGCCCGTGCTGTACGCCGCACTGAACGGCTATATGGAGCATGTGGCGAAGAGCGAGGTGCGGTCATTTGAGACGCGTCTCATCGACTATCTCGACGCGCACCATCGTGCTGACATCTTGAAGCCGATTGAAACGACCGGCGAGATGACTGAAGAAACCGAACAGTCTCTTAAAGCAGCGCTCCTCAAGTTCACGAAAGAGTAATCACTATGGAGTCGATCCACCACATTCGCTCACGCCTCGGCTCGGTCAAGAACATTGGCACGATCACGAAGGCAATGGAGGTTGTTTCGGCAACCAAGATGCGCCGCGCACAAAGTGTTGCCCTCGGTTCTCGCGACTATGCTTTTGCTGCACTTCGCGCTCTCACAGAACTCCTCGCACACACTCCAAGTGACGAGCTCGAACAGCATCCGATTGTTGCAGGCATCCCAACAAAGAGCCCTGCAACGCTCGTCGTGCTGGTTGCGTCCGATCGCGGCCTTGCCGGGGCATTTAATAGTTCGGTCGCGCGTGCCGCTGACGCCTTTCTTGCGCGTGATCGCGCAAAGGTCCGTGCAATCACGCCACACTATCGTCTGCTACTCGTTGGCAAGAAACTCACGAGCTATGCCACAAAAACAGGACTTCCTGTTGAACGCGTATTTACCGACTTCGGTGATTATGCAACACCCGATGAGATCGCGCCCCTGGCCACAGTCATCATCGATGGGTACATGAGCGGACAGTGGAATAAGGTGGTCGTTATCTCGACTCATTTTAAAACCACTCTCTCACAGACCACGGTCATGCGCCGCATTCTGCCGATGCGCCTCGCCTGGATACAAGAGACAGCGCGAGAACTCGTACCCGAACACGGACGCTTTTCGGAATTACGTAAAGAATTTACAAGTGACACGATCGAGACGCGGCACGATTATCTTTTCGAACCCTCATCACAGGAACTCCTCTCGTACCTCTTGCCACACTTGCTCACCATGCAGCTCCTCCATCTCGTCCTTGAGGCAAATGCGAGCGAACACTCAGCGCGGATGGTGGCGATGAAAAACGCGAGCACTAATTCGAAGGAGCTGAGCGAGACCTTAACACTCTCCTACAATAATGCTCGCCAAGCCCTGATTACTAATGAAATGATTGAAATTACCAGCGCTCAAGTTAACTAATAATTATGACCACCCACCACACCGACACAACAAAGATTGGCTCCATCGTACAGATCACCGGACCCGTCATCGACGCACAATTTAGCGAGGGGCAGGAGCCGTCGCTCGGCAATGCACTTA
>OMJE01000026.1 GCA_900299275.1 bacterium
GGACGAGCCGTCAAAAAGACTGGGCGCGAACTTTCGGATTGATGATGTTCGTGCCAGCTGGCAGCGGGTCTTTGAAACGGCGCACACTGCCTCATTTGTGGTGGTAACACTGTGCGTTACGTGTGGCTCGGGGACCTATATGCGCTCGCTTGCGGGGCGCATCGGCGAAGGACTTGGTACATCGGGGCTCGCGCTTTCCATCCATCGCCGAAAAATTGGACGGTACTACCCTGCGTTACACTTCTTTCATGCGCTTTCATAGAACGTTCGGCGTGGCTCTTGTAGGCCTCATTCTCGGCATCGGTGTGGCGGTCTTTTTTGCACGCCCAGTGAGCGCGCCTGGCGATGATAGCAGTGTGGTATTTGGCGATGGCCGTCTTTTCTTGGAGCTTGCTACCAGCACATCGACACGGGAGCGTGGCCTTGGACTGCGTGATCCGCTTGCAAGCGATGCAGCGATGCTCTTCGTGTTTCCGAAGGATGGGTCGTATGCCTTTTGGATGAAGGACATGCGTTTCCCCATCGACATCTTCTGGCTTAACGCCGACGCACGCGTGGTGCACATAGAATCGTCTATTGCTCCGTCCACCTACCCTGCGGCGTTTCAGTCACCTACGCCTGCGCGCTATGTACTAGAGACCAATGCCGGCTACGCAGAACATCACCACATACAAATTGGCACGACGCTAGAGTTGAAAAATATCCCGACTGTCGCGCCATAACCCTATCCACAGGTCGTATCGAAACGCCGGCGGTACACTTAAGAGAACCCTGGTGGGTTCCTTATTCGTTGGTATCAAAAAACGTATGGCAAAATCTACAAAAGTGTCCGTAAAGACAAAACCCGAACCCGTCGCAGCACCGAAAGTGGCAGTGGAAACGGTATCAAAAGAAACATTGCGCTATCGCGAAGTGGTACCAAAGATAGAAAAGCGCGACGGACGCCTCGTTTCCTTTGATTTCGACAAGATCGCTGCTGCCGTATGGAAGGCGATGTCGGTTGCAGAAGAAGGCAGTCAAGATGATGCCATACTCGTGGCCCACCAAGTAGCTGGAGAGCTCGCCCGTTTCTCCCGTAAATACAAGAGCTTTCTCCCAACGGTTGAGGGTATTCAGGACTCGGTTGAGAAGTATCTAATGCTGAATGACTTCACCAAGACCTCGAAGGCCTACATCCTCTACCGCGATAAGCGGGCACAGCTGCGCGCGGCGCACGTGGAGGTGCCGGAGCGCGTACGACAGCTTGCAGCCGAAAGCAAGAAATATTTCGAGGGAAATGCCCTCGGCGAGTTCGTCTACCTACGCACCTACGCAAAATGGATTCCCGAAGAGGGACGCCGGGAGACATGGATCGAGACGGTCGATCGCTATGTGAACTTCATGCGCGAAAACCTCGGTACAAAATTGACTGATAAGGAATATGCCGAAGTGCGCGAAGGCATCTTGCGCCAAGAAGTGATGCCGTCCATGCGCCTTATGCAATTCTCTGGTGATCCGGCGCGCCGCTGCAATACGTGTGCCTACAACTGCACCTTTGTCGCTCCAACCAAACTCGAGGATTTTGCAGAAATCATGTATCTCTCGATGCAAGGATGCGGTGTGGGCTTTGCTGTAGAAAGTCAGAATATCGAGCAGCTTCCACAGATCATGAAGCAGACAGGCAAAAAGCTCGACACCCACGTCGTGGGTGACTCGAAGGAGGGTTGGTGTGACGCGCTCACCCTCGGGCTCACAACCTGGTATTCCGGAAAGGACATTGATTTTGATTTCTCAGAGATTCGTCCGGCCGGAGCGCGTCTCAAGACGATGGGCGGGAAGGCATCTGGCCCCGAGCCGCTGCGCTCCTTGCTCTCCTTTGCACGCGAGCGCATCCTGACGCGTCAGGGCCGTCGTCTACGCGCGATTGATGCGCACGACATTATCTGCAAGATAGGCGAGTGTGTGGTCGCTGGCGGTGTGCGCCGCACCGCTATGATTTCCCTTTCTGACCTCGATGATGTTGACATGCGCGATGCCAAAAAGGGTGCGTTTTACAACACCGACCCGCATCGCTCCGTGGCAAACAACTCAGCTGTATATGAGGCACCACCAACCAATGCTGAACTGATGGACGAATGGGTGGCGCTCATGAAGAGCGGTTCGGGAGAACGCGGCATCTTTAATCGTGGTTCTCTCGGGGCAACATTGCCGAAGCGTCGCGTGGATTATTTCAAGAAAGTAGGATTCATTGGAAACGATGGCGTGGTCCGCGGCTCGATCGGCACTAATCCATGCGCCGAGATCATTCTGCAGTCGAAACAGTTTTGCAATCTTTCAGAAGTGATCGCACGCGCGCCCGATACGGAAGCAACGCTGCTGCGTAAAGCGCGTCTCGCCGCCATCCTCGGAACATATCAGTCTACGCTGACTAAGTTCGGTTATATCTCGCAAGATTGGACTGATCATTGTGCCACGGAACGCCTTCTTGGTGTTTCGATTACCGGGCAATGGGACTCGCCTGTGGCACGTCATCCCGACATTATGCGTAAAATGCGTGATATGGCCGTAAAGACCAATGCGACGTACGCAAAACGCTTTGGGGTGCCGCAGTCTATGGCCGTCACGGCAGTGAAGCCGTCGGGTACGGTGTCGCAGACGTTCGACTGTGCGTCGGGTATTCATCCGCGCCATGCGCCGTACTACATCCGTCGCGTGCGCATTAGTGCCACGGACTCGCTCTTCAAGCTGATGCGCGATCAGGGCGTGCCATTTTATCCGGAAGTCGGACAGACGATGGAAGAGGCAAACACGTACGTGCTTGAGTTCCCGGTGAAGGCACCAGATCACTCAAAAGAAGCGCGCTTTAAAGATGATCTTACCGCCATTGATCAGCTTGAATACTGGAAGCAGGTAAAGCAGAACTACACTGAGCATAATCCTTCGGCGACGATTTCAGTGGGCGAGAATGAATGGATCAGCGTTGTTGAATGGGTGCAAAAAAATTGGGACATTGTGGGCGGCTTGTCATTCCTTCCGCGCTCAAATCACGTATATCGTCTGGCGCCGTACGAGACCATTACCAAGGATGAGTACGAAGCACGTCTCTCGCGGTTCCCTAAAGTGGATTACTCTCAGCTCTATGCTTACGAACGACAGGATGAGACGGAAATGAAAAAAGAGCTTGCCTGTGCAGGCGGCACGTGCGAAATCATGTAACTAAAGAGTCGGCGCGGCACAGCAAAAACCCACGCAGGAGCGTGGGTTTTTGCATTTTGCGCGACTAGGCTGGTAAGCCGAATTCTGTCGGTGCGAGCGCATTTGCTCGCACGGACGATCATTTATCTGGGCACGATATTGCTATCGAGCTCGAGCGGCACTCCCTCTTGTTTTGCAACGCGAGGGCACGGCCTTGCATGCGGGTAAGGATTTGGTCGTTGCACCTCATGCGTTACCGCATGAGCTCACCCAAGCAAGCTTGGGTGCCGCACGCTTTCGCGTGCCGGCGTCTCTGTGGGCACCTCTATCCTCACGGACGGCGGGCGTTACCCGCTACCTATTTTCCTGCCTAAGCAGGGAAGCATGTTCGGACTTTCCTCACGGCGAGCATAAATCTCGACGCGCGATCGTCTTGCCTAGTCCTTCAGTATTATACCACACCATAGAACTCTGGATAGTGTCCTGGACACGTTCCATAATGCGCTATACTAGATATATTAGTAGCAGTTTGTGATAAGTATTTTGACGACAATGCCACCGCAACCAACGACTGTTTCTGCGCGACGACCGCTTGATGTCTGGACGTTACGATTTTTATTCGCCTCAGTAGTTCTTGCTCTTGTTGCGATCACGCCTACGATGCGTTTGGATGCAACAGTGAGTAAAACATTCATTCTTGCGGTAGGCACTATCATCACGCTTGCAGCCTATATCGTGACTCGCCTCTCGCGCGGCACGGTGGTGGTTCCGCCGCTTGCACTAGTAGGTGCTTTGTGGCTCCCGGCAGTAGCGTACGTGTTCTCGTCGGCATTCTCCGGTGTGCCTTTTTCTAGCGCATTCTGGGGAACGGCACTTGAGCCAGATACGCTCGGCTTCATCCTGTCAGTCGCTGTTTTAGGCACGCTTTCGGCCCTTGTGTTGCGTCGTCCGGAGGAGTTTCGATCCTTCGTGAAGACCGCTGGTGTCGTGTTTGCGGGACTGACATTTGTCCAGATCGCAATCATTCTGGTGGGACAGGTAAGTCCTGGCACGGTCAGTCCGGCGTTTTCGCTGCTTGGTTCCTTTCAGGACCTAGCGCAGTTCCTCGGCCTTGGCATCATAGGGTCGCTCATTACCTATCGATTCATTGATCTGCCGACGCGCGCTGCACGCGTGCTTATGGCGGCGACGCTTTTTGCGCTGCTCATCGTGGCGGTGGCTAATTCTCCAATCGTGTGGGTTCTCATTGCCCTCGTGGCACTTGGGCTCTTCATTGAGGCAGTGATGATGCGTAAAGGAGCGGTGGACGATGCTGAATTCACCAACGTGACACTTCTGACCGAAGAATCGGTGGCTCAGGATACGGGACGTCGACCTATTGGTCTCACGCTCGCAATCCTTGCCGTAGCGGTATTCTTCTTGATTGGTTCGAATATTAGTGCCGCCATGGCAAACGGGCTTAAGATCAATGTGGCATCGGTGAGCCTCTCATGGCCGTCAACGTTCTCAGTCGCACGACAGTCATTGAGTGGGCACCCTCTTTTCGGCGCTGGCCCAGGCTCTTTTGGTTCCGAATGGCTTAAATATCGTGATCCAGCAATCAATACCACCATCTTCTGGAACACTGATTTTGGTTACGGCATTGGCTTCATTCCTACTTCAATCGTGTCCACAGGTGTGCTCGGTCTTCTTGCCTGGCTCGCTTTCATTGGCTTGTTTGTTGTGCTCGGTATCCGTATGCTGGTCCGGCAGACGCCTCGAGACGCGTACACGCGATACACGGCAGTGCTGTCATTTGTCGGCGCACTCTACGTGATAATCTTGATGGTCTTTGCGGTGCCGACAGGTTCGCTGATTGCAGCTGCCTTTGTATTGCTTGGCCTCTTTGCTTCGACGGCCCGCTATGCAGGTGATGCGCGCCAGCGGGGCATCATATTCTCGCAGACTCCACGCCTCGGCTTTGTCATCGTTTTTGTGCTCACGCTCGCGCTCTTTGGATCCGTTGTGGTGGCATACTCAGTTGTTGGTCGCTACTTGGCACTCGTCGATCTATCGAAAGCGAACGTTGCATACGCAGCCGGAGATCTCACGACTGCAGAAGAGCGTGCGCAATCATCCCTAGGTTTTGCAGCGCTTACTCCTGCGTACCAGGCTCAGGCAAATATTGCGCTAGTACGCCTGCGCCAGATCATAGCGTCCACGACGATACCCGCTGCACAAGCACAACAGAATTTTCAAGCGGCGCTTACCACGGGCATTAATGCGGCGCTAACGGCCATGCGTATCTCGCCATCGGATTATCAGAACTGGCTCTTGCTGGGTAACTTGTATGCACAGGCCGTACCGCTCAATGTCGACAAGGCATATGAGAACGCAAAGATGGCCTATGAGAAAGCACGCGATCTCAATCCAACCAGCGCGACCATACGCTTCACGCTGGCGCAGCTTGACATTGCGCACAAAGATATGAATTCCGCGCGCGATAATCTTAAGAAAGCAATCGAGCTCAAACAGGATTATCTCAACGCTATCTTCTTGCTTTCGCAGGTAGAAGTACAAGATGGCAACCTCAAGGGTGCGCTTGATTCTGCAAAGGCAGCTGCGTACTTTGCACCGAAGGATCCGAATGTGCTCTTCCAACTCGGCGTGCTGTCTGCCGCTGGAGCTGATTTTGATTCCGCAAAAGCAGCGCTCACCACGGCTATCGACGTCAGTCCAGAATTTGCAAATGCACGCTACTTCCTTGCAGCGGTTCTTGCAAAGCAGGGTGACTACGCCGGGGCTGCGGCACAAATAGAGAAGATTGCTGACTTGTCAGCCGACAATGCGTCACGTGTAGCATCGCTGCTTACACAGCTAAAAGCGAAAAAGAATCCGTTCCCAGCAAACTTGCTCACGCTGCCTACGGCTCCTGTACAGCAAGAAACGTCAGACAGTGCATCGCGGCGACCAGCGAAATAGAGTACAGTAGTACGATGGTTGGCAAGGCCTTTCATCGTGCAAAAACTCGCGTTGCGGGACTCCATCGTGCAGCCTACGAGCGCATCAAGGCACCTGTCGTAGGGCTGCACCAAGCCGCATACTTGCTTGCAGGCCTTACTCTCGCATCACAAGCGCTTGCCCTGCTGCGTGATCGAACCTTTGCGCATGCCTTTGGAGCAGGGCCGGTCCTCGATCTCTACTATGCAGCCTTCCGCGTTCCCGATCTAGTTTTTGCCATCGTATCGTCGCTCGTGAGTGCCTATGTGCTCATACCGTACATTGCGAAAATGAATCGCGAGGACACGGAGCGGCTCCTCTCGGAAACCAGCTCTTTCTTACTCATTGTAGGCGGCCTCATTTGCGTGCTGCTCGCGATCTTTATGCCGCAGTTCCTCACGTGGCTCTATCCGAGCTTGATGCAGTCTGGAATGCAGCGTGAATTCGTGCTGCTCGGCCGCATGTTGCTCATTCAGCCGATATTGCTCGGCCTCTCGGGCGTCCTTTCGAGTGTCACGCAAGTGCATCGGCGCTTCGTGCTATACGCGCTTTCGCCGGTGCTCTACAACCTTGGTATCATCATTGGCTCGGTGTTTCTGTATCCGCTCTTCGGGCTCGTGGGCATCGGGCTTGGTGTCATTATTGGTGCTATTGCGTATTTAGCAGTAAATATTCCCGTACTCGTCGAGTGGGGCATACACGTGCGCTTTACTGTACCGCGCGTGCGAGAACTGATACCAATCGTACACAACTCCATACCCCGTTCGCTTGCGCTCGGTATGAATTCAATCACGGCACTATTTCTGACCGCCATTGCATCCAACATGGGTTCCGGTGCTGTATCTGTGTTCACGTTTGCAAACAATCTCGAAGCCGTGCCACTGGCCCTTATCGGTTCTTCATATGCTGTGGCGGCCTTTCCGGCGCTTTCAGAAGCACATGCGCGTGAGGAACGAGAAGAATTCACACGCATTTTGTCTTCAAGTGCACGCCACATTGTGTTGTGGTCGATGCTCGCCTTTGGTTTTATTGTTGTTTTGCGCGCACATTTGGTGCGCGTGATCCTTGGCACGGGCGCCTTTGATTGGAACGCGACACGCACAACGGCAGCGCTGCTTGCCGTGCTCACGATAGGCCTCGCCGCCGACGCTCTCGAGCTGCTTTTTAATCGTGCCCTCTATGCGGCCCGGCAGTCGTGGCGACCGCTTATGTATCAGGTTGCGGCTGGTGTGGTGACGGTCGCCCTTTTCTACTACCTCGATCGGTTGGCTCCCGCCGCCTTGCTCACGCCCCTTGCATCGTATCTAAAAGTTACCGATACACATGAGGTGCGTATTTTACTTGTGGCACTTGCTTCGGCGCTCGGACAAATCTTTCTCGTAGGACTCTCTTTGGTGGCACTTCGCTCGGTAGCTCCGGGACTGACGCGCTCTCTTGTAGTACCGCTACGCGACGGCACCGTTTCCGCGATTGTCGGCGGTGTTGTTTCGTACGGCGTGCTCTTGCTCCTTGGAGAAATGCTTCCACTCACCACCCTTGCAACGGTTTTCTTGGATGGTTTTACAGCAGGATGCGCTGGACTTGTGGCCGCGGGTGTTGTGCTCTATATTCTAGATAACCCCGAGTTCGCGATGGTGCTATCTGTAGTCGCCCGATTTGTACGAGAACCCAAAAAGTCTCGTGAGGCGCTTCAACCATCCGGAGAGGAGCCCATCCAGCCGTGACCCGACCCGAACACATTAGAAACTTTTCTATCATTGCCCACATCGACCATGGTAAGTCGACGTTGGCTGACCGCCTGCTCGAGCGCACCGGGACGATTCCTGAACGCCTCATGCGTGACCAAGTGCTCGACCGCATGGACCTGGAGAGGGAACGTGGCATCACGATCAAGATGCAGCCAGTGCGCATGCGCTATGGAAAAGATGACCTCGAGTACGTGTTGAATCTCATTGATACGCCGGGGCACATTGATTTTTCCTATGAAGTGTCGCGCGCTCTGAAGGCCGTTGAGGGCGTGTTGCTTCTGGTTGATTCTACACAGGGCATTCAGGCTCAGACGTTGACGACGCTCGCCGCAGCCGAAGCCGCCGGCTGTGTCATCATTCCCGTCGTATCAAAAATCGATGCGCCGGCAGCACGCGTTGATGAAGTGAAGCTGGAGCTCGCCGACCGTCTCGGCATGATGCCGGACGACGTGTATGCGGTCTCCGGTAAAACGGGCGCCGGCGTGGATGAGCTTTTGCGAGCCATTGTCGAGAAGGTGCCTCCCCCTGAATCTGATTCAACCACGAGCGAGCCGCGTGGGCTCATCTTTGACTTCTCGTATTCGACGCACCGTGGCGTCGCCGTCTTTATGCGGGTATTTGATGGCAGCTTTAAAAAGGGGCAGACGCTCACCTTCAGTAGTGCTGGCAAGGAATTCATTGCTCTTGAAGTGGGCACGTTTTCTCCGGAGGAGACACCACGCGAGGCACTTTCTGCGGGCGAGATTGGCTATGTGGTGACGGGCATTAAAGAGCCAGGTGTCGTTTCAGTGGGCGATACGGTACTACTCGCGAAAGGCTCGCTTTCGCCTTTGCCCGGATACGAGAAACCACGCCCGGTAGTCTGGGCTTCAGTATATCCAGAAAGTCAGGACGATCTGCCACTGCTGCGCCAGTCGCTCGAACGACTGCGTCTCTCGGATTCGTCTCTTTCATTTGAAGAGGAATCATCGGGCGTGCTCGGTAGGGGGTTCCGCTGCGGTTTTCTTGGTCTCCTGCACCTCGAGATCATTACCGAGCGCTTGCGACGCGAGTTCGGGCTCACGCTCGTTGTGACTATTCCGACCATTTCATATATTGTCACGACCAATAATGGCGCGCGGGAGGTAGTGTACACGCCGGCAAAGTTCCCTGAATATGGCGATATAAAACAGATAGAAGAGCCCTGGACACGAGTGACGGTGATCACACCGCCGGACTCGCTCTCGTCCCTTATTCAGATGCTGTATGACCATGAGGCAATCACACAGAGCACCGAGACCTATCACGATGGGCGCATTCAAATCATTGCCGAGATGCCGCTGCGCGAACTCATGCGCGGCTTCTTCGATAAGTTGAAGAACGTTTCCTCGGGTTACGGTTCGCTGTCGTATGAAATCATTGATGAGCGTGTGGCCGATGTGGTGCGTCTCGATGTGCTTGTGGCCGAAGAGCCAGTAGCGGCGTTCTCACGTGTTGTCGCGCGCCGGCGGGTGCAAGAAGAAGCAGAAAAGATGGTAGAGCGTCTTGCCGCTATTCTTCCTCGACAACTCTTTGTCACCAAGATTCAGGCCAAGGCACAGGGACGCATCATATCTTCCCGCAGTCTCTCGGCAATGCGCAAAGACGTGACCGGTTATCTTTACGGCGGCGACGTCTCACGCAAGAACAAGCTCCTCCAAAAGCAGAAAAAAGGTAAGAAGTTCCGCTCTCAATTCGAAAAGAACCGCGTTCAAATCCCCGAGGACGTCTTTATGAAGATGATTCAAGACGCAGATCGTTAGCAGGGTATACTGGGCGTATGCGTGGTAAACAGGCTCGGCAAGGACTGCTTCTTGGTTTCTATGCCCTCGTGGCGTTCTGGTTGCTTTCCCTTATTTGGGGTCTTGCCGGAAAGGCGCGCGTTGCTATCAATGAAGCGCACGATGCCGAGCATGAATATCAGGCGATGGAAGAGCGCAAGCATAAGCTTGAAGAAAACCTTGCTGCTCTCGATACCGATGTGGGCAAAGATGCCGCCATACGTACGGCCTTTGGAGTTGCGCGGCCGGGCGAAGAGGTTATTGTGGTAGTACCTCCAAAAGAGGCGACTTCAACGCCCCCAAAGTCGTGGTGGCAGAAGGTGCTGGATTGGTTTTGAATGCGGAATTAGTTTAGTGGTAGAACCGGTTTTCGCTTTTTGTGCAGGATTAGTTTAGTGGCAGAATGACTGCTTCCCAAGCAGTAGGCACGAGTTCGATTCTCGTATCCTGCACAAAGTGCGAAAACCGTTGAAATTCCTACGGAATTTCAATTCCCAAGCAACAGGCACGAGTTCGATTCTCGTATTCCGCACCAAGTTTAGTGGCAGAACCGGCGTTCCTACGTAAAGCCGATGAAAGTCCTACTGGCTTTCATTTCCCAAGCAATAGGCTCGAGTTCGATTCTCGTATCCTGCACAAAGTGCGAATGCTAGAGCGATACGTAATGCACAGTGGGCTGGTATTTTGTTCTGTGGTAAAATGATCGAATAACGAACCATATTATGGATAAAAACGTCACTATTTATACCACCCCTACTTGCCATTTTTGTCACATGGCCAAGGATTTTTTTAAGGAAAAGGGTATCAACTACACGGAGTATGATGTAGCCCAGAACCTCGAGAAGCGCCAGGAGATGGTGACAAGGTCTGGTCAGATGGGTGTGCCAGTAATCTTTGTTGGCGACCAAATGATCGTTGGATTCGATCAGCAGGCACTCGCTTCCGCTCTTGGCGTCTAACGACGCAGCCCTCTTAGTTCAATGGATAGAACGGCTCACTCCTAACGAGCTGATCTAGGTTCGATTCCTAGAGAGGGCACCCGAAAATAGGCCATGACACCGCTCACGAGCTTTGTTTTGGGACTTCTTGCTTCCGTGTCTACGTGTTTAGTCGTAGTTGGAGGACTCGTTTTTTCATTATCTGCAAAAATAGCGCAGGACGATAGAAAAAACCGTCGAGTTTTTTATCTCTTCCATCTCGGTCGTGTTGGAGGATTTGCCGTGCTTGGCGGTGTGCTCGGTGCGCTTGGTGGCGCTATCGCGATAGACCAGCAGGTTGTCACGGGACTCAATCTGGTGGTGGCAGCCGTGATGCTTCTTCTTGGCCTCAATCTTATCGGAGTTTTGAGTGGCAAAACGCTCAAACTGCCTCGCAGCATATTCGAACGCTTTCAGAATGTCGAACATTCGATAACCGCTCCGCTTGTGCTGGGCATCGGTACGTTCTTTTTCCCATGTGGTTTTACGCAATCAGCACAGGTGGCTGCACTTGCTTCGGGCTCCTTCGCTTCTGGAGCAGCCATTATGGCTGCATTTGCGGCCGGCACCTTGCCGATGCTTCTCGCACTATCCTTTGGTACGGTTGGACTCGCCGAGACACGCTATGCTCGATACTTTTTCAAAACTGCCGGTGTCTTGGTACTTATCTTTGCTCTCATCACATTCTGGTCGAGCTTCCTCGCGCTCGGTGTTGTGCGGCCACTCTCGCTTTTTGATACAACAGAGGAGCCCGTAGCGAGCGGGGAAATACGCGAAGGTGTACAGTATGCAACTATCAATGTGCGGAGCGGCTACACGCCGCGCGCGATGGTTTTACAGGCAGGCATACCGACGCGGCTTATCATGCGTGCACGCGATACCTATGACTGCTCGTCCTCGGTGGTCATTCCTCAACTCAACTATCGGAAATTACTTGCGCCTACAGGGGAGGAGACGATAGATCTTGGTACTCACGCGGCAGGTGACGAAATTCGCGGCACCTGCGCGATGGGGATGTACTCGTTTAGCATCCGTTTTCGATAGAAAAAGCAGCCGAGGGCGGTCTTCCGCTGCCAGTCAAAAATGCTATACTGCAACTATAGGAGTAGGGCTCCTTTTGCTTGGATAGCTCAGTTGGTAGAGCACTTCCCTGAAGAGGAAGGGGTCGTCGGTTCGAGCCCGACTCCAAGCACCAGAAACAAAAAAAGACCGCTTACGCGGTCTTTTTTTGTTCTATCCTGCCTTTACCTTGAGTTTGGTCTGACGCTTCTTGTCGAGCTTGGGCAGCGTAATGGTGAGGAGGCCATCCTTAGCTGCTGCAGTCGAGGCGTCAACATCGATTTCCTCCGGCAGCATGATCGTGCGTGCAAAAGAGCCCCAAAATAATTCCTGACTAAAATAGTCTCCACTTGAAATGTTTTGTCGCTCCATGCGAGATCCTTCGATCTGTACCATATCGCGGGCAATGTTGATACTTAGCTCGTCGGGGCGTACGCCGGCGACAAAGGCGCGAATAATGATCTCGGATGGAGTTTGATGAACGTCTACAGGAAGCTGGCCCTCTGCGACCGGCGCGTCTTCTTCCTCAGCCAGTAGACGACTTGAGGAAGTGCCCATTTTGTCCCGTAGATTGCCCTTCGTCGGCCGTTCATCAGCCTCTTCGTCGAATGCGTCAAAGTCATCGTCCGTGGAAGTGGAAGATGACACGCGATCAAAGAATGAAATTTTCATAGAGGTGTACAGGTATCGTTAGGAAGATTGCGATATTGGAAATATTTTAGTACTTCAAATGCCGCAAGGAGCACGACTGCGACAATCCACACGAGGTAGAACGCAGAAAGCGGGGAGGAAGCACCTTGAGTAATAATAAGAGTATTAAAGGTAGCGTGCAACGCGACGGAGAGGATAAGTCCGAGTTCAGCAGCGAGAATTCGTAGCGGTCGCGACAATGTTTCGGACAATGCAAATGACAGTCCTAGCACTGCAGAAGCGGTCATGTGCAGCACTGTGGAGCCAATGAAGCGCAGGTTGTCAGTTAATATGCCTGCTGTAAAATGGCCTTCTGAAAATGGTGACATCAGAAAAAGCATGTTTTCGGCTGCAGCAAATCCAAGCGCTACGGTGATCATGTAAATCATATAGTCAGGCGCCTCGTCTACTTCACGACGCCACAAGATAAATATAGCGGCAGCCGCGTACTTGAGCGTCTCTTCGATGAGGGCCCACGAGAGGTACATGGTGGCTTGATCGGGAAGAAGCTGTCGAGCTGCGCGCTCAATTGGCAGCGCGAGCGGCACCACAATACTACCCGCTAGAAAAGCCAGTAAAAGAGTGCGTGGTGGTTCCGGACAGCGATGGTCTTCCTTTAGTACCAAATAGAGCCAGATGATCGAAGGCAAGAGGCCGCCTACAAAAGCGTACCCATAGACAGAGAGATCCATGAGCACATTGTAGCAGGCCACATGGGCCCATTATTTTGCAACGGGCCAGTCAGCGATCATCAAATACTCGTGATTTTTCGTCGGCATCGACTGGTAGATCTCTTCAGTAACGAATGGCATAAATGGATGCAGTAATTTAAGCGAGCGGTCGAGCAGCATAAGAAGTAGTGCGCCTCGCGATTCCCGACCAGCTTCATCCGTGCCAGCTAGCAAGGGCTTCGACTCTTCTAGGATGTTATCGGCGAGCTCGTGCCAGACATAATGATAGATCTTTTCTGCCGCAAGATAGATGCGGTATTCGTCGAGATCCGTGGTGATGTCATGCGCAAGCGCGTCAAAGGTCGCAAGATGCGCTTCGTCGGCGCTGGTGAGCGGTGTTGTGGTCTTTGCGTAATCGGTATGGTCGAGCACAAAGCGCGCAATGTTCCAGAGCTTGTTGGCAAAGTGCTTGTAGCCTTTCACTTTGTCTTCGCGTAGCGCCAGGTCTGTTCCAGGAGTGTTGCCGACGATGAGCGCCATACGGAGTGCATCAGTGCCGTATTTGCTCGTGAGGTCGAGCGGATTCACGACATTGCCCTTGCTCTTGCTCATCTTTTTGCCGTGGGCGTCATTTACAAGGCCATGCATATACACCGTGTGGAAGGGGGCCTTGTTTGCGAGATAGAGACCAAAGATGATCATACGCGGTACCCATTTGAAAATGAGGTCGTGGCCCGTCTCCATGACGTCCGTGGGGTAGTACGTCTTAAAATCGTCCCTCTCGGGAAAGCCCGTGACTATAAGTGGCCACTGGCCGGAGGAGAACCACGTGTCGAAGGTGTCGACATCACGCGTCCAGCCCTCTCCGGGGCTCTCGATGCTTGCCGTCCATTCGCCATTTTTTTGCCAGGCCGGAATGGGGATACCCCACACAATCTGGCGCGAGATATTCCAATCAAGCGTATTTTCCATCCAGTAGCGGAATATTTTTTCGTAGTTATTCGGCACAAAGCGTACTTCACCGCGATTCACGGATTCAATGGCCATCTCGGCAAGTGGCGCCATCTTCACAAACCACTGATCCTTTATTTGCGGCTCGATCATGGTGTTGCACTTGTAGCAGCGCTTCACCACATTCTTATATTGAGCATCACTCGAGACCAGAAGGCCCTTTGCTTTGAGCTTCTCTACGATTTTCTCGCGTGCGTCAGTTATTTTCATTCCTTCAAATTCGCCAGCGATAGGGAGGAGTCGGCCGCGCCAGTCGATGATCTGCTCCATATCAAGGTTGTGGCGTTTTGCGATCTCGAAGTCGACCTGTGAGTGCCATGGAGTGATGGTCATCACGCCGGTACCAAAGGCGGGGTCAACGGCCTCGTCCTTGATGACGGTGGCGGTGATAGGGCCATTGATCCATTCAAGATCAAAGGTGTCACCGTGTTTGTAGGAGACGTAGCGTGCATCATCGGGATGCATGACCACGTACTTGTCGCCGAATTTTGTCTCCGGTCGCACGGTGCCGATCTCAAAAGGTCCATACTTAAAGGTGTAAAACGGTGTGGTTTCCTCGACGCTCTCCGTCTCAACATCAGAGAGAGAGGTCTGGTGTTTGGGGCACCAGTTCACCGTGCGAGCACCGCGATACACGAGTCCATCTTTAAACATCTTGATGAATGTGCGCTGCACGGTCTCAACAACACTCGGATCGAGCGTGAACTGTTCACGATTCCAATCGCAGGACGCGCCCATGGCGCGCACCTGGCGTTCCATATTGTGCTTGTTTGCCTGCGTAAATGCGTAGATCTCATCGTAGAGCTGATCGGGATCCATGCCGAATCGCGAGCGGCCTTCTTTTTCGAGCTGCTTCTCATACACCACTTGTGTCTCAAATCCAGCGTGATCGGCGCCCGGTATCCAGAGTGCGCGATATCCGCGCATGCGCTTGAAGCGCGTCATAAGGTCTTCAAGTGTGATGAAGAGTGCGTGACCCGCGTGAAGATTGCCATTTGCGTTTGGTGGCGGCATCACGATGGTGAACGGAGTACGCTTTTCGGCATCGGGTAGCTTATCGGCATCAAAATAGCCGCTATCTTCCCAGGCCTCGTAAATGCGGCTTTCGGTGTTTGCCGGGTCGTACGGCTTCAAAAATTTCTCTGGCATTGCTTAGAATATAGCAGAAAAAGCGGGTTTCAGGCGAGGGAGCGGTTGCCGTTGGCCTTCAGCGCTTCCAATTCGGCGAGGTCCTGGCGTAGGGCGCGGTAGTAGCCGGCAAGGGCAATCATAATGGCATTATCGGTCGTCAGTGAGGCGGTTGGAATGCGAAGCGAGACGTGCGGCGTTTCCTTCGCGACAGCATCCGTAAAGACGCGGCGGATGTGTTTATTCGCCGAGACGCCGCCGCCAATCACGAGCGTTTGTGCGCCTGTTTCTTCGAGTGCGCGCGCAGTCTTTTTCCAAAGCACGTCGCCCACAGCATTCTCAAAC
Organism: bacterium; assembly: GCA_900299275.1. GTDB lineage: Bacteria > Patescibacteriota > Minisyncoccia > Phycocordibacterales > Phycocordibacteraceae > C7867-001. The sequence continues at coordinate 15,582 of OMJE01000026.1, forward strand.
TCATGCGCGAGATGTTTTTTGTCAGTGTCAGAAATATCGGTCCGATTTTTGAGCAGATTGAGTACTGCGGTCTTCAAACCCGCGAAGGAAAAGTCGCAGGTGGCATCGTGGATCATCGGACGCGGCAGTGTGAATTCACTCGTGTCGTCGCTTTCGCGCGCCATCTCTGCCAGTTTCGAAATCTCCGGTCCACCCGGATAGGGAAGCTCGAGCATACGGGCAACTTTATCGAAGGCCTCACCAACGGCGTCGTCCCGTGTCTGGCCAATGAGCTGGTATTCGAGCCAGTTCTTCATCAGCACGAGCTCGGTGTGACCACCGGAGATAAGGAGAGCGAGCACAGGCAGCGCGATATCCTTGATAACAAGATCTTCGCTGTCTTCGCGTGCGAGCGCCGCGAGCACGTGACCTTCCATGTGGTTTACGGCGACGAGAGGCTTCTCCCAGAGAAGGGCGAGCGCTTTTGCAAAATTTATGCCAACCCACAGCGCCGGCTCAAGGCCAGGGCCAGCCGTCACGGCAATGGCGTCGATAGCGGGCGGTTCACATTCACTCACGAAATCAAAAAATTGTTCTTCAAGACCGGGCTCGCGCTCGAGGAGTTTTGCAATCGCGTCCCGCTTGTCTGCTGGAATCGCTTGCGTGTCTTCATGCAAAAGCTCGCCCTCCTCGAGTGCAGCATCGAGAATCGGAACCAGATTTTTGGCATGCTCACGTTTAGCGAGCGCAGGAAAAACGCCCCCGTATTCTCGATGTAATTCTATTTGCGACAACAGCGCATTGCCCAGTATTTTGAATCGCGCATTCTTTTCATCGCCCGAGCATGCAAGAATGGCGATCGCTGTTTCGTCGCAGCTCGTCTCAATTGCTAGGAGCTTCATGATTCTCAATGACCGTCCACGGAAGGGGGTCACCCCAGTTGAGGCGAAACGCAGCTGCTTGAGGATGACCATTACCGCCGTATTTTCGTGCTATTGCGGATACGTCGATCGTAGGGTCGCTGCGCAGAGAGACATTAAGCACGTCGCCGTGGAAATTGGTCACTAACGCAAGCGGAGGGCGTTCCTTCGCGAGATGATTGCCCACGTCAGACACGAACATTGATGCGGCGGTGACCAGATAACACTCATATCCTTCAAAGTTAATAAGGACTGCTTTTTTTGCAATCTGCTCGATCAATATGTTGAAGTGCTCGGCATAAATGCGGCCTTTTTCAAGCAGTGTAGTTCGCGTTGCGGGGTCTTCGAGGTCCTTACAGAGTTTGTCCCATTCCTCAAAATCAAAAGGCTTTGCATACATGTAGGCAAGCATCGCGCGCGAGTCGGGAAGGTTGAAGACATACAGATCGCCATCTTGCACGTATTGAAGCATGGTGGGGACTGGTGTGTCGGGATGGAAGTAGCTCCAGGCGATGGTTGCACCCGAACGCTTTTCATCAAATACAAAGTTCGGCATACTCTCGACGTTTGCGCGATTGCCGAGATGATGATCCAGTACGGTCACTGATCGAGCTGCAGCAATGATGGGCTGCATAATGTCGTTCGGGTAACAGAAATCTACAAAATAAATGTCATTGTCCTCGAGATGATTTGGAATCGGTTTGCCATACTGCACGGGAATATAGTCGGCAGCGTCGCCAAATTTTTTCCATGCAGCATAGGCTCCGCCAAAACCATCGGGACAGCCGCCATGATAGAGAACTGCGATATCTTTATGCGCCATAGGTTGCCTAATTATTGCACGAGGTTTCGGCTGATTCGGCCAAAAGCGTTGCAGACAGTCTTTCCATGGGCACATGCTACCATTAATTTATGGAAGGGTATAAAAAGTGGCTCAGATCGGCAGAATGGCAAAAGGTATCTAAAGAAAAAAATCCGGAGGCGCGGCAAGCGGTTGCAGAAGCGATTCGCACAAAGCGGCAAGAATATTTTAAGAGAATTGGAGAGATTCACGATCGCTTAACCTTATTGCGTGAGAAAGCTGAAGGCGCAAAATTGTCAGGGGAATCAGCTGCTGCAGAGCTCGCGACTCTCCGTGAAGAGTTAGCTTTAGCGACAGAGTCGCTGCTGTCGCGGTGGTGGAATCGGAAAAACATAACAGCCACAGAGATACAGGTCACAGAAAAACAGGAAGAAATTACTGTGCTAGAAACGCTCTATATAGAATTGCAGCAAGATATTCGTGAGTTGGAACAGCAAGAAAAGAATACACATGAATTCGATGAATGCAGAGACATGCTCGAACGTTTTTACAAGGAGCAAGATGAGGCATTTAATCGGTACGTAGAAGACGAGCGCGCACGCGACGTCAAGTCAGTAATGGAGAAATATGGACGCTATATTGTGCACGGCATTAATCCGTCGTATGTGCCAAACGAAAACTCACTTCTCAATCCAAACACCGATTGGAAAACTAAGTTAAAAATTGCGCTCCTCTTTGGACCTGCATTGTCGACGAGCGCCGTGAACGGTACGGAACCGGGATTTAAATCGTGGTCACGCATGGGGCTGTTAGTGCGGTCCGGCCACGTTGACTCGGCTAGTGCTGAGGATGCGGCTACCATCGCTCGTGGGTTTACACGTCGGTCTCCAGTCACCTCGTGGGGCTCCACAGAGACGTCTGCCGCATCGCAGGAGATTGCCACAGCGCTTGAAGGATCACGTCAATGGAACGAATTCGTGGTGAGCAGGCCGGAGTATGCAGGTATGTACTATTACGACGATGTGGAGGCCGGACTACACGACGCCAGTGCCGGGCGTGTGCCCGTAGCGGAGCTAGCAGCAACATGCAAGGAATTTGGGCTCCCTTTATTTGCTTTTCGGCAAGGAGTGTTGTACGAAGTGCCGCTCGAGAGGTCTGTCGCTTTGCCTACCGAAACCGAAGACAAGAAACAAATCTCCATCAAAGACATTTCTCAATCTAACTTTGTGTTAGACGCAGAGCTGCGTCAGCAGTTTCGTGCCGACATTATGTTTGATTGTCCATTCCGTCTCCAGTGTGAAGACCTGAGCCAGATCGAGGCACGATCCAAAGGCAGAACCTTGTACTTGAGACTATATCAAGCAATGCATCGCGCCAACGAATCAAGCATCGACCGTACTCCGTATGTGGAGGCTGATTTGGTACCGACGTTGAGCACGTTTGCGGATGCGGGCACTAAATATACGGTGTATATGCATCCTGGCTCTAAAAAATATTTCCTTCATTATGCAGAGAGGCACCGTAAGTCAGACGCGCTTTCGGCGCCCGAGACATGGTCAGGGTGGCAGTCCCTGGAGTTTTCGCCGAGCAGTTTTGTGGAGCTGGGTTCGAGGAATTATGAGCTAGGCGAGGAAGTACGCACGACCGAGGGGTATCTGAATCTTATGGCACATGCGATCGAAAAAGAGGTGGCACGGGTGTCGCAAGAAGATGCTCCTAAACAGACGCTCAACGAATTAGCGATGCATCTTTACGGTTTCGCTGAACAGGCCAGGGATCTTGGCGACAGTGCTACTGCAGAGCGTGGTGTGGCGCTCGCTACTACGGTTATGTCAGAAGCAGAAAAAAACACATTGATTGAATCGAGAATCGACGAGGACGGTCGTGTAAAGATTACAGAAAAAGATCTGCAAACGTTTGCGTGAATACCGATTTTTACCGAATAAAACGTACGTAGATGCCGGCCGGAATGACGCGGTCTGAACTAGACTCTTTTATGTGGAGCTCTCCGCTCTCGCCTTTGCAGGGACCAAAAACGCTCTCGACTGCCTGTGCAAATGAACGCGAAGCATATCCCGCAGCGTAGCCATTCAATAGGAAGAAGGAACCGGGCGTGTCGCTCAATACATCTTTAAGGTTCTCAAGGAGTGTGAGCAGGTCTTCTTCAATATGCCACACTTCGCCCTTAGCGCCGCGTCCAAATGCAGGCGGATCAAGAATAATGCCTTCATATTTTGTTCCGCGGCGCGCCTCACGCTTCACAAAGGCAAGCGCGTCGTCTGGAATCCATCTGATCTTGTCTTGAGCTATGCCCGAGAGGCGCGCATTATCGTGTGCCCAGTCGAGTGATTGTTTTGATGCGTCGACGTGGGTCACGTATGCGCCTGCGTGTGCTGCAACGAGTGAGGCGATGCCGGTGTAGCCAAAGAGGTTTAGTACGTTCGGCGGTCCTAATTTCTTAATTTGCTCCGCAGTCCAATTCCAGTTCGGTGCTTGTTCGGGGAAGACGCCGGTGTGTTTGAAGCTCGTAAGTTTTGCATTGAAACGCACATCACCAAAAGCCATTTCCCATGACTCGGGCATGCTTTTTTTTGATTCCCACGCTCCTTTGCCGCCTTCGCGTGCTCGGAAATGTGCGTGAGCATTCTTCCAAAGTTCTGGCTTTGCCTTTGCCCACACGGCTTGAGTATCGGGGCGCGCCACAATCACTTCGCCAAAGCGTTCCAGCTTTTCATTAGCGCCGGAATCAAGCAGCTCGTAATCAGCCCACGACTCGGTTACGAGGTGCGCATCGTGCCGCATGTTAGAGCGCTTCGGGATGCTTTCGCGACCACTCATAAAAAACCACAGCTGCAGAGACTGCTGCGTTCAGCGATTCGGTGCGCTCATGCATTGGAATTGAGAGTGTGACATCGCAGGCCTCGAGGGTTTTCTCGCGAATGCCAGAGCCTTCATTGCCGACAATAAAAACACTTGGTGCGCTGAAGCTCTCACCGCCGAGCGGTACGGAGCCTTCCATTGAGAGGCCATACACCCAAAAACCTTTTTGCTTTAGTGTCGCGATGGTGCTGTTGACGTTGCCTATTGATACGAGCGGCAAACGAAATGCCATACCTGCAGACGTCTTTACGACGGTGCCTGTGATCTGTGCCTGATTGTGCTCAGGAATGAGTACGCCTGAAAGTCCAAAGGCTGCAGCGGAGCGAATGATGGCGCCAACATTATGCGGATCCTGAACTTCGCCAAGAAGGGCAAGGGCGGGATTCTTACGCATGTCGATCTTCTCTAGAAACTCATCGAGCGAGATGAGGAGTGCGCTTGGATCCATAGTGGCTATGACGCCCTGGTGTACGGCATCCTTGCCTACGAGATCGCGTCCTTGGCCGCCGGTGAGTGTGGCCACCGGTATTTCGTACTTTGCGAGAAGATTGCGCAGATCAGCGTCCTTCATGTCGGGCGCGAGGAAGACCTTGCGGATCACGCTCGGCTTAGCCGATAGCGCCTCCATAAGCGCATGACGGCCGTAAATGTAGACCTTGCCACTTGGCGAGGTGGCACTTGTTCTAAATGTCTTCACGCTCCTCGTGTCCGGGCGAGGGGCGCGCTTCGAGCGTCGTAATGGTTTTGAGTTGCGTTTTGGTCGCATATAGGTTGACTATAGCACAATAAGTGTTTTGTGGTCACCATCGGTCATGCGTCGCTTAGACTCACCTAGAACAGAAAAACCTGTACCGGTGCAGGTTTTTGCTCTGTGCGCGGTATAGGACTCGAACCTATGACCCTCTCAACGTCAATGAGATGCTCTACCAACTGAGCTAACCGCGCGTGATGGAACTATACCACGGTGTTGCTTATTTTCCATCGGCGCCGTGCGCCTTGATGTAGGCATCAACGTCAAACTTTGAACGCGCGCCGCCTTCGCTCATATAACGAATCTTGCCGAAGATTGGTCGGTTAAACCATGCGCGGTCATGCACGCCGCCGATGCTCCACGCGATGCCGGCATAGCCATTCGGGTCGCGACCGTCGAGCTCATACGTATCGTTCAAGCGCACGGCGATCTTCATGGCGGTTTCGGGGTCTTTTGTCCATTCCAGAATTTTCTTTGCCCAATACATACGCATATATCCGTGCATTTTTCCGGTGTTAAGAAGCTCTCGCTGCGCCGCATTCCAGAGCTCGTCGTGCGTCTTTGCTGCTGCAAAGGTGGCGTAGGTGTAGTGGTAGGCGCGCTTATCTTTTCTGTGAGCGTCGAGCGATTGTCGTGCCCAATCGGGAAATGCCGAGAACGTATCGTACTTTTTCGTGTAGTAACAGAAATTGTCTGACAGCTCGCGGCGCA
>OMJE01000027.1 GCA_900299275.1 bacterium
AAGGTTTTCACTATAGCGCCGCATCAGCGCGATGTGACGCTCCGTAAGCGCCGTTCCCGAGAGTGCGATCGCATTCGTAAAACCGGCTTGGTGTGCATGGAGCACATCCATCTGCCCTTCCATAAGGAGCACAAAACCGCGCCGTCGGATCTCATCTCGTGCCTTATCAAGTCCGTACAGAATCTCTGATTTGTAGTACAACGCCGTTTCGGGACTGTTCAAATACTTTGCTTTTTCATCGCTCTTCAGTGCCCTACCCGTGAACGCTACCACGCGGCCGGCATGGTCACGTATCGGAAACATGAGTCGATGCCGAAAACGATCATAATACGTGCCTGGCCTGCCATCGGCTTCCTTAATAAGTCCTGCAGCAAGGAGCTCCTGCGTTGAAAACCCTTCGCTGGTGAGCGCTTCGAGAAGCGCGCGCCATTCGTCGGGCGCATAGCCAAGACCCCACGCTGCGCGCGTTTCAGATGCAAGTCCGCGTTCCTGTGCATACGTATCGGCCGAACTTTGGCCAAGCTTTTTGGCGTACCACCACTGCGCGCGTTCCATGAGTTTCCTCAAGCGATCTTTGCGCTCAGTCTCGGCATCGTTTTGTTCGCGGTATTCAGGTAATGCTACACCGGCGCGCTCGGCAAGCTGCGTGAGCGCCGTACGAAAATCTATGCCCTCTATTTTTTGGACAAAAGAAAAGATATCACCGCCCTCGCCACAGCCAAAACAGTGATAGCTACCGCGATCCGGACTTACGTGGAAGCTCGGCGTCTTTTCTTTATGAAAGGGGCACAGGCCGGTGAGCGACTTTCCCGCGCGCGTGAGCTTTACATGCTGCCCCACCACGTCGGCAACAGACAGCCGCTCCTTGATCTCTGCTACCATGTCTTGGCCCGTGCGCGTACCCATAACTCCATACTACCGCAAAACGGAAAACAGCGCGGAGCTTACTCTCCGCGCTGTTTTCGCTGCACAAAATCTCAGTTTAGAGCGATCGTGGTGCGCGTGCGCTCACCGTTCTTACTTCCGTGCTCGGCTCCGGAGCTGGGCGCTCGGCCTGAAGTTTTGCAATGTGTGCAAACTTCTGGCTGCCGCTAAAGCCCGTACCTGCCGGAATGAGACGACCGAGGATCACGTTCTCCTTGAGGCCGCGGAGGCGGTCTACCGAACCTCGGAGTGCTGCATTGATGAGAATCTTAGTGGTCTGCTCGAAGCTTGCTGCCGAGAGGAAGGAGCGGCGTGAGAGCGCGCTCTCCTTGATACCGAGAACAATTTCCTCGCTTTTTGGCGCAATGCGGCCGGCCTCCTCAGCCTCGCGCAGTGCCTTCGCAAACTCCCAATCCTCAACTACGTCACCAACCGAGTAGTCCGTGTCGCCCGCATCCGTGATGCGCACGCGGCTGAACATCTGCTTGACGATCACTTCAAGGTGCTTGCGTGACACGCTCGCGCCTTGGAGTTCATAGATCTTCGACGCTTCCGCAATGATGTACTCCTGTACCGTCGCGCGACCCGCGTACTCAAAGAGATCGTCGAGATCCGCAGAACCGTCGGTCAGAATCTGACCCTTCAGAATCTCATCGCCCACCTTCACAAGCGGTACGCGTGGATACGGTGCGAGATACTCGTACGCGGATCCGTCTTTCTTGCCTTGTCCTGCAGCCGGAGCAACCACGAGCACTTTTTCGCGTCCAGCCTCCTTGATCTCCATCACCATACCGTCGGTACGTGAGATAACCGCTGGATTCTTCGGGGAACGCTTTTCAAACACTTCTTCCACGCGCGGGAGACCGCTCGTAATGTCGCCGCCTACCGAAGCCACGCCGCCCGCATGGAAGGTACGCATAGTGAGCTGGGTGCCCGGCTCGCCGATGGCCTGTGCCGCGACGGTACCGACCGCTTCGCCAAGGTCCACGAGCTGCTGCGTCGTAAGATCCATGCCGTAACACATCTGACAGATCCCGTAGCGCGTCTCACAGCTCATCGGTGAGCGCGAGACCACAGACGTGATCGATTCGTCATTCGCAATGGCAGTGGCATCAGCCGGAGAAAGGTACTGACCCTTCTTGAAAAGCACGTCGCCCGATGCACCCTTTACGTCTTCAGCAAGCACGCGTCCCCCAAGCACTTCCGCATAGTCGATTTGAATACCCGAGAAGCTCAAGCGGTTAATACGTACACCCCGCTTCGTCTTACAGTCCTTTTCCGTAACAATGGAATCCTGCGCTACGTCGAAGAGACGACGAGTGAGGTAACCTGCCTTTGCCGTACCAAGAGCCGTGTCGGTGAGACCCTTACGTGCGCCGTGTGTACTCATGAAGTACTCGACCGGGTTCAAACCTTCGGCGAAGGATGAGGTGATCGGCACTTCAATCGTCTCGCCAGCTGTGTTTTGAATGAGACCCTTCATGCCGGCCATCTGCGTCAGGTTACCCATCGTACCGCGAGCGCCTGAGCGCACCATGTCTGCAACAGAACCCATCGGGTCGAGTTCAGACACCACGTGTCCTTCGATCTCCTGCTTCGCACCTTGCCATACCTCAATCGCCATACGACGCTTTTCTTCAGCGGAAAGCAGACCATTGCGATAATCCTCCTCGATGCGCGAAACTTTTTCTTTTGCATCCTTCACAATATTCTCTTTTGCCTCTGGCACGGACACATCGTCCATAGACCACGTCACGCCGGACTTCGTTGCGTAGGCGAAACCGAATCGCTTCACCTTATTGACAATCTCAGGAACAGCGTCGATGCCATAGCGTTTGATCGAATCGTCGATAATGCGCGAGAGCGTCTTCTTGTTCACCGTATCATTCATATACGGGTAGTCGCTCGGAAGCACGGTATTGAAGAGCAATCGGCCAACAGTCGTCTCGAAGAGCTTTCCGTCATAGGCTGCATATTTTGCCTTACCTTCAATCGGCATCACCTTCACCTTGGCGCGCAGATCAATGAGACCATACTCGCTTGCGAGGATTGCTGCGTTTGGTGAGGCAAAATGCTCACCTTCACCCTTTGCGCCGTCAACGGCCTTGGTAAGCCAGTAGACGCCGAGAATGATATCAAGCGGCTTACCGGTAAGGACGATAATGTCGCCCGAACCTGGCTTCAAGATATTCTTGTTTGCGCTCATCACGTTTGCAGCTTCCCACTGCGCCTCATCAGAGAGCGGAAGGTGCACGGCCATTTGGTCGCCGTCGAAGTCTGCGTTGAAGGCATTACATACGAGCGGGTGGAGCTGAATGGCATCACCTTCAATGAGCTGCGGACGGAAGGCTTGGATACCTTGGCGGTGGAGCGTCGGTGCGCGGTTCAAGAGCACGTACTTACCTGCGATCGCCTCTTCGAGGATTTCCCACACTTCAGGCACACCATCTTCTATCAAACGACCAGCACCTCGAATGTTGAACGCGAGTTCACGCTTCAAGAGTCCTGCAATCACAAATGGGCGGAAGAGCTCAAGGGCCATGTGCTTCGGCAGACCGCATTCGTCGAGCTCGAGGCTCGGACCAACGACGATCACCGAGCGAGCCGAGTAATCGACACGCTTACCGAGCAGGTTCTGACGGAAGTAACCGTGCTTACCCTTCAGGTAGTCCGCCAGTGACTTCAATGGTCGGCGCTGTGCCGGCGTAAGAGCGCCTGCGGTGCCGCCGCCCTTGCGAATAGAATTGTCGAGCAGTGCGTCGACTGCTTCCTGCAAGATGCGCTTCTCGTTACGCAGAATGACTTCCGGTGCATGAATGTCTATCAATTTCTTCAAACGGTTGTTGCGGTTGATGACGCGACGATACAGATCGTTCACATCGCTTGTTGCATGACGACCGCCTTCGAGTGCCACCATCGGACGCAGTGCCGGCGGGATCACTGGAATGCGCGTAAGGAAGAGCCACTCTGGGCGAATGTTCGACGCAATGAGACCTGAGATGAGTGAGAGGCGCTTTGCAATCTTCTCGCGCTCGGCTGCGCCCGCCGTTGCATAGCGCGTGGTAAGCATCTTCTCAACTTCCTTGAGGTCCATGCTGCGGAAGATGTCGTAGATCGCTTCTGCACCAATGCGTGCTTCAAAGAGACCGCCGTACTTCACGCTGTAGCGGTGATACTCGAGCTCATCGAGCACCTTACCAACGACGATGCCGTCGATCTCGCCTTTTGCAAGTGACATCTTTGCCTTCAAGGCTTCGCGTTCTTTCTCGTCTTCCGTGCCCTTGTACTTGCTCTTATACTCGCTCTCGAGTTCAGAAAGAAGACGCTTCTTCTCCTCCTCTGTCACCTTCGTGATGATGTAACCGGCGAAGTAGACAACCTTTTCAATGTCTTGTGCTGAAGCGCCAAGCAAGAGTGCCATGCGGCTCGGTACCGAGCGCAGGAACCAAATGTGCGCGACCGGCGTACAGAGCTCAATGTGGCCCATGCGCTCGCGACGCACAATGGAGCGTGTGATCTCAACGCCACATTTATCGCAAACGATGCCCTTGTAGCGAATGCCCTTGTACTTGCCGCAGTAACACTCGTAATCCTTTTCAGGACCGAAGATCTTTTCATCGAAGAGACCGTGCTTCTCGGAGCGCTGCGTGCGGTAATTGATCGTTTCCGGTTTCGTCACTTCGCCTGATGACCATGCGAGGATGCGCTCCGGTGAAGCGAGCGTAAGACGCAAGCCGTTCCAAGTGTCGCGTGCGGGGAGTTTTCGTGGAGTGAATGCCATAGATAGAATATGAGGATTAATAAATGATTCACTCAACGTCAGGCGTTGGTGGCAGATTCAGCGGATCAACATCAAGCGCGAGACCGCGGATCTGATTGGTAAGCACGGAGAACGATGCGGGCGTACCCGTGTGTGCAATGTGCTCGCCGCGGACGATGGCATCGAAGGCAGCCGAGCGGCCCTGAATATCGTCGGATTTAATCGTGAGCATTTCGCGAAGCGTGTACGCAGCACCATAGCCGAGGAGTGCCCACACTTCCATTTCGCCAAAGCGCTGGCCACCGTTCTGCGCCTTACCACCGAGCGGCTGCTGGGTAATAAGCGAGTACGGACCAATGGAGCGCATATGGATCTTGTCTTCCACCATGTGATGTAGTTTCAAGATGTACATGTAGCCCACCGATATTTTCTGTGCGAATGGTTCGCCAGTCTGACCATCGTAGAGCTGCATCTTACCGCTGCGATCAAAGCCAGCAGCTTCGAGCTCGTCGCGGATCTCATCAGCCGTTGCGCCTGCAAACGGCGGCACGACTGCCTGATATCCAAGTGCATTCGCGGCAAGACCCAAGTGCAATTCGAGGATCTGACCGAGGTTCATGCGGCTTGGCACGCCGAGCGGCGTCAAAATAATGTCGACCGGATTGCCGTCCTTGTCGTACGGCATATCTTCAACGGGCAGCACACGGCTGATAACACCCTTGTTGCCGTGGCGTCCGGCGAGCTTGTCGCCCACCGACACGTTACGTACTTGCGCAATGGTGATGACGATCTTCTTGATGATGCCGCTTTCGAGCTGGTCACCCTTTTCGCGTGAGAAGACGCGCACGCCGATGATGCGGCCGCGCTTGCCACCCTCCATACGGAGCGAAGTGTCCTTCACATCCTTTGCCTTGTCGCCAAAGATGGAGCGAAGCAGACGCTCTTCCGGCGTGAGCTGGGTCTCGCCTTTCGGAGTCACCTTACCAACGAGAATGTCGCCAGAGCGTACTTCGGCACCGATGCGAATGATGCCCTCCTCGTCGAGGTTCTTGAGGCGAAGCTCGCCGACATTCGGAATGTCGTGCGTCGTCGTCTCCGGACCAAGCTTCGTGTCGCGCACCATACACTCGTAGTCTTCAATATGTACGGTCGTGAATTTCGCATCCTGCACGAGGCGTTCAGAGATGATGATGGCGTCTTCGTAGTTGGCGCCGTTCCAGCTCATAAAGGCAACACGTACGTTTTGACCGAGGGCGAGCTGGCCCTGATCCGTCGATGAGTTGTCCGCGAGCACATCACCCTTCTTCACCTTATCGCCCATACGCACGCTCGGACGCTGCAAGAAGGCCGAATTTTGGTTCGTCTGCATAAGGCCCTGCAGTTTGTACTCCTTCTTTTTGTCTTCCTTGTTTGTCACCACGATCTTGCGTGCGTCAACATAGGTCACTTCGCCCGCTTCCTGTGCGAGGATGATGCGTCCCGTGCTGCGTGCTGCATGTGTTTCGATACCCGTTGCCACAAGCGGCGCCTCCGGAATGAGTACCGGTGTTGCCTGCTTCTGCATGTTCGAACCCATCAGCGCGCGGTTTGCGTCATCGTGATCGACGAATGGGATCATCGATGTGGCAATGGAGAACATCTGATAGGTAGAAGCATCCATCAAGGTCACCTCATCGCGCGGGACGATAATAGGATCGCCCTTGTAGCGTGCTTCGACTGAAGACGCAATGATGGCACCGTTGTCGTCGAGACGTGTCGCAGCATGTGCAATCGTCTCAAGCTCTTCCTCAAGACCATTGAGGTACACCACCTCGGTCGTCACCTTGCCATTCTTTACGCGCACATAGGGCGTTTCGATGACACCAAATTCATTGGTGCGTGCATGGGTAGCAAGGCGCAAAATAAGACCAATGTTCTGACCTTCCGGAGTGTGGATTGGACAGAGGCGGCCGTAGTGCGAAGGATGCACGTCGCGCACTTCAAAGCCTGCGCGCTCACGCGTGAGACCGCCAGGGCCGAGTGCGGAGAGCGTGCGCATGTGCTCGAGCTCACCAAGAATATTCTGCTGCTCCATAAACTGCGAGAGCTGGTTTGCCGTAAAGAATTCATGCACGGCTGCCTGGAACGGACGAGGGTTCACGAGGGCGAGCGGGAGCGTTGTCTCGCTTTCAATCGTGCTCATACGATCCTGAATGTTGCGCTTCATGCGGCTCATGCCCACGCGCATACGCGACTGGAGAAGTTCGCCCGCAAAGCGTACGCGGCGGAAGCCGAGGTGATCGATGTCGTCCTGGCGTGCACTCGGATCTGCATTCAAGCGCGTGATCTCGCCTACGATGCGCACGAAGTCTGCGAGCGAGAGCGTGCGCTTCTCGAGTGCTTTGTCCGTAACCGGAAGTCCAAAGCGTGCATTCAAGCGATGACGACCAACGCGACCAAGGTCATAGCGATCAGCCGAGAAGAGGGCCTGCACAAAGTTTTTTGCATTTTCACTCGTCACGAGATCACCATCACGCATGCGACGGTGGATCTCCACGTACGCGTCTTCAATGGACTGTGCCTCATCGTGGCCAAGCGTGGCCTCGATAGCGGCATGCGCCAATGCATCGTCGGCAAAATGCTTAAGCACTTCCTTCTGCACCCCGCCACCGAACACCGTCAAGAGCTGTGTGATGGGGAACTTTCGCTTACGATCGATCTTTACGTAGATGGCACCGTCCTGTTCTGAATCGATCTCGATCCAAACACCCTTACCAAGCGGAATGATCTTTGCGCCGAAGTACTGCTTACCGCGCAGAAGTTCAGAAACGAAAAATACGCCGGCAGAACGTGCCAGCTGGGGAACGATAACGCGCTCGACACCCGATACGATGAACGAACCGTGCGGCGTCATCATCGGCATATCCGCGAGGAAGAGTTCCTGCGTCTTTTCAGTACCAAGTGTCTTATTAGTGAGCTTCACAGTCACACGAACCGGCGCCTCATAGGTGCGCATATTCTCGCGAGCAGACTCTTCATCGTATTTCGGCGCACCTACTTCAAAACTTTCAAATGCGAGATCGAATTTCTTTCCGGAATAATCCGAGATCGGGGAAAATTCCTTGAAGAGTTCCTTGATGCCATCACCAAGGAGCCACTCAAAGGAACTTCGCTGGTGGCCGACCAGGTCGGGGAACTCGACGCGAGGCTCTCGAAAGGCCCCGAACGTCTTCTGGACGATGTTCTTATGCATGTGCTTGACGGTAAATTTAATAAAAAACTTGTATATACAAACAAACGAACAAAGGCGTATTCCCGCTTTTGCGCTTCCGTGATTGCCCGTATGGATCGTGTGTGCTTGCCCTCCGTGACCCAACCGTATCTTAGATTGCTACTGTAGCACCCGGCACCGGGAGAGCGCAAGAGGGTCTGGGGATAGTTTTTACCCTGGAGCGATACAAAAAGAGGGTCCCGCAGGCGTATGCCATTGGGACCCTTAGTTCTGGGATGTTCGTTCAGCGCTCACGCCGCGCAAGACACCTGTCGATGAAATCATCGACCCGCTTCCGACCGACGCCAGCCTCCCAGTTTGCCGGATGCAGCGACCTAAGCGCCTTAGCGCCGTCTTCTTCCGGCGTACCGAAGGCGACGTGCCGCCTGCTCGCGATCACGCGTGCCAGACCGACCGACGCCTCGAGATCAGCTTCGGTGACCAGCGTCTGTCGACCGAGACTCTCCATGAAGCTCTCTCGCAGGATGTTGCAGGCCAGAATTTTCGCGGGACACGTACCCTCCCGCTTCGCAAAATCGATCAGACTGGTGGCGATCCACCTTCTCTTCAGGTCAGACATGTTCTCGCACTCCTTGTTCGAACGGTTGTAGGTATTACAAAAGATCTCCTTTCTCGCCTGCCAGTATTATGACACTGCGCATTTTATAAGTCAAGTAGTTATTCACTGCTTCTCGCGCCACGCCTCGATGTTTGCGTGATGCCCGGTCTGCAGTACCTTTGGCACTTTATAATTTTTCTCTTTGTATGAAATAGTTTCTGGTCGCGTATACACCGCGCTCGAGGCAACGCGGCGCTCCTCAATAGATGTCTCTTTGCCGAGCACCCCCGGTAAGCGGCGCGACACTGCGTCGACGATTGCGAGCGCTGGCACTTCTCCGCCCGTGTATACCGCCTCGCCTACGGCAAATTCTTTGATGGGCGCGAACGTTTTAATGATCTTCTTTGCGCGCTCATCGATGCCCTCATAGCGTCCGCACACGAGCACGATATCGGTGTACTTCTTTATGAGCGCATCAGCATCTTTGTTTGTAAATTGTTTTGCCGAGGGACTAAACCAGATCACCACGGACTTCGTTTGTTTCTTGCTTTTGAGCGCTTTCTCTACGGCTTTCACCACAGGCATTGCCTGCATCACCATGCCGGGCCCACCGCCATACGGACGCTCATCTACCTTGCCCCATTTATTTTCTACAAAATCACGAGGATTCTGATACGCCACACTGATCTTCTTTTCTTCACGTGCGCGCCCCAGTATCGACGCCGAAAGATACGCATCGCATGCTTCCTGAAAAAGAGTTACGAGATGGAATTTCATTCCGGTGCGACTTCTGCGACGTCACTTTCTGTTTCGCCAAACGATGATCCGGAGCGCTTCCCGCCCACTGGCTCATTTATTTTTAAATTAACGCGCGCATTATTTTTCATACCCACAACGCGCAATAGAATACGAATGGCCTCGGCGGTCTTGCCGTTCTTGCCGATTATTTTACCCATGTCATCTGGGTGTACTGTAAGCGTCAAAAGAACACCCATCTGATCGATCGAGCGAGTCGTCTCGACCGCTTCGGGATTATCCACGAGTGTCTTTACTGCGTATTCGAGAAATGCTTGATCAGTTTCCATGCCAGAGTATTAGATCAATAATGCTCCCATGGGGAGCGCAGCCTTAGGCCGCTGGAGTCTCTTCTTGAGCAGGAGCAGCTTCTTCGGTCGGAGCTGCGGTTTCCTCTGCTGGTGCTGGTTCGGCTTCAGCCACGACTTCTGCTTCGGTCGGCATCGGAGCTTCCTCAACCGGGGCGGCTTCAGGAGCTGGTGCCTCTGCAGCCTTTGCTGCTTCAGCGGCTGCTGCCTCTGCGGCGGCCTTTGCAGCCTTTGCTTCTGCTGCTGCTTTTTCCTCTGCTGCCTTAGCGGCGGCAACGGCAGCCTCATCTACCTGTACCGTCTTCTTTGGAAGTACGTTCACCTTCTTGCCCTCAATCACTTTTTGATTGATGAGAAGGTTCTTGATCGAATCAGTCGGCTGAGCACCCTTTGAGATCCAGTAGAGTACGCGCTCTTTGTCGAGCGTTACCGCCTTACTTTTTGGGTTATAGGTACCAACCTGCTCGACGATGCTGCCCGCCTGTGCGGCGCGCTCCTTCTCGAGGACGGCAATGCGAAATGCCGGATCATTGGCCCGGCCGATACGCTGAAATCGAATCATCAACATGTTCGTGACTATAGCAGAACCCTGAAAATATTGCTAGAGTGCCATAAATGCCTCCCTCTGCTCCATACGAAGGACCGATCACGATGACCCGCAAAGGCATCGGCTTTTTTAGCCTTGGCGAAGATCAGGAGGACCTCATCATCCCACCGGAAGCCACCCTGCACGCCCTGCACGGCGACATCGTCAAAGTAGAGCCAGCAGGCATGTACCAGGACCCCATGGGCCGAATGCCGGCACGTGCCTCGGGTAAAGTGGTAGCGATAGTATCGCGCGCCCGTGAGACCTTTGTGGGAACTGTCCTCGAGAACACCGAGACACATGCTCCCTACCTCGCCTCTGATTATAAAAAGATGCATGTGCCGATCCTTCTAGGCGATCTCGGACAAGCAACCTTTGGCGACAAGGTTCTCGTGCGCCTCACGAAATGGCCGGCGGATGCCGAATACCCTGAAGGCGTTGTTGAGGAGATAATCGGTCGCGCAGGTCTCCACGACGTAGAGATGCGCGCACTAGTGCTCGGATCAGGCTTCTCGCCCACCTTTCCTCCTGGTGTAGAAGCGGAGGCGGCGCGACTCGAGCATGAAGGTCGTGCCCTTCTTGAAGCAGGAGCAAAAAGTACAACGCGTCGAGATTTCCGCGCTGTTGCCACCTGCACCATCGACCCCTTTGATGCAAAAGATTTTGACGATGCGCTTTCGGTGCGAAAGCTACCCGATGGGAATGTTGAGGTTGGCGTGCATATTGCCGACGTTTCGTACTTCGTGACACCGGGAACGACGCTTGATAAAGAAGCCGCGCTGCGCGCCACAAGCATCTACCTCGTGGACCGCACCATTCCAATGTTGCCGGAAATTCTTTCGAACGATCTCTGTTCACTTCGCCCAAATGAAGATCGCCTCGCCGTGTCTGCCGTATTTACCCTTGATGCAAATGCAAACATCGTCGACGAGTGGTTTGGCGAGACCGTCATCCATTCAGACAAGCGCTTCACCTATGAAGAGGCGCAAGGTGTGCTCGATGCAGGTTCCGGTACGATGCATGAGGAGCTTTCTACACTGCTTGCCCTCTCCAAGAAAATCCGCGCCCGCCGTGCAGAACGCGGCGCCATCGAATTTGATACGCCGGAAGTTAAGATTGAGCTCGATAGCACGGGCAAACCTATCGCCATTCATCTAAAGGAACGCAAGGCAACAAATCTCCTCATTGAAGACTTTATGTTGCTTGCAAACGAGGCTGTAGCAAAAAACCTCTCGAAGCTCACAAACCAAAGCGGCACACCGTTTGCCTCGCTCTACCGCATACACGATGAACCCGATGCCGACCGTATCGAAAACCTTGCACACCTTCTGCGCGTGATGGGCTACCAACTCGAGACGTCAGGCGGGCGAGTCCGCGGCCGCGACATTAACGCTCTTCTCGAAGCTGTGAAAGGAAAGCCCGAGGAGTACCTCGTAAAGACAGCAGCACTACGTTCCATGAGCAAGGCCGTGTACTCAACGAAAAATATCGGCCACTATGGTCTCGCTTTCGATTTTTACACGCACTTCACGTCCCCTATCCGCCGTTATCCCGACCTCGTCATTCATCGACTCGTAAAATCGCACGCGGGTGGTACGCCCGTGACAGAGCAAGAAATACAGGATTTCGATCGTCTCGCCTTGCATGCCTCTGAACGCGAGGTGGCTGCTTCCGATGCTGAACGCTCATCTATAAAAATGAAGCAGGTGGAGTTTCTTGTGCCGCACATTGGCGAAACCTTTGATGCTGTTATATCGGGCGTATCAGATCGAGGGCTCTTTGTGGAGGAACAGACCACACGCGCCGACGGCATGATCGCCGTGCGCAATGTTGGCGAGGACTTCTTTGAATACGATGAAAAACATTATCGCCTGGTGGGCCGACGCACACACAAGGCCTACCAGCTCGGCGACCCGATAAAAGTAAAACTCATTGCTGCACGCATCGCTGAAAAAGAATTGGATTTCGTGCCTGCCTAAAAATAAATGACCCCGCCGTGACGGCAGGGTCTTATGCGAACTCAAACCAAGGAACTGCGATGAACGTGTCGGTTCGAAAGGCAACCGATGGGACTTTTGGCCCCTCCAACATCGGACAAAAATATTTTTCTATCCTCTTGTATCAATCCTCGACGCCAAGGTTACTTATCCGAGCTTTCCAAGCTTCCTGACTGTGACCCTTGCAGAGCACACGTACTCATCCACCTTATCGAGTTCATCGGGGTGGCATTTGTCCACGTGGTTCACAAGGCGATCCCAGCTTCCTTTCCTGTACCGCCGGGTTGCGAAGTTATCGCAAAAACGGCACTTGATCAGATGTTTCCTAGAGCGGTTCGGCGTCTTTTCAATCATCGCACTTCTCCTTGTAAGAGTTGTGGCTCGAGGACTGAAATGATCTAAACAAATTATAGCATATTGCTGATATATTGCAAGTCCCTCGGCACTGTGCCGCAGTTTCCCTTCTAGAGCTGCACCAAGATTACGCTCGCAATACCAAAGAAAACGCCCAGCTTATTGAGCAGTGAAAGATGCTCGTCAAAAAGAAATACACCTGCGAACACGACGAGAATGAGATTCAGCACGGTAAATACGGTAATTGCTTTTGAAAGATATTCGTATTTGAGTGAGTAGGCCCATATGACCGTGCCCGCAAAATAAAGTGCGAGGCCAACAGCGAGAAAGAGCTGACGACTATCGAGAGACCACTTCTTAAAAAGTACATCAGCAATGACTTCAAGCGCCACTGCCCCGCCGACTAGCATTAAAAACCACGAGTTCATAGTGAACACTCTAGCATCGAAAGAAGAAATCCCCGACGCTTTCGCGCCGAGGATTTTTGGAGGCAATGACTCGCTCACCACCTCAATGTACCAACTGAAGATGCCGTCCGCCCGAGAGAAGTGCCACGGCACGTGTATAGGCGACGTTCAATTGATCGTCGGCCAAGGTTCGTCTCCAGTGACGAGCGTTTTCACCCTGCCTGGGGATACCAAAACCAGTCTCCGCCGACCAGGTAATTTGCAGGTCATTGCCGTAACACGACACGTTGAGGAACCAAGTCCCCCGCGTGACATACTGAGGCGGGTCCAAGAGAAGTTCCACTTCGTCAGACCACTCTCGCAGTCGCGCTGCCAGCTGCTCGATCGGATTCATTTTGAGCCTCGCGCTTGATCGCTCGGTGAAATCGTCGCTCGCCAAAGCTCTCGCCACGTGGCGCGTCGACGGAAATGACCGAGCGTCAAGGGCCAGATACACGCCCGCACTGCCACCAGAAAGAGTTCCCACCCCGCATCATCTACATCATTGTCCTGTGAACCACGCTCGACTGCCTCGAGGTAGCGATCGATTCGCAGGAAGGGCACCACGGAAATCACTGCTCCGAGCATCCACATGATCTTTATATAGGTCACTGGTGTTCCTCCTTTCAGTTATTTTCGAACCCAACTTAGTTTCTGAGCTGGATTGTACCTACCGTTTTTTTAATGTCAACCTCTGCGCTACTTCGCTACGGCAGCAGCTTCATCAAACTTTACCGAGAGCAACTTCGATACACCATCGGAACCCATGGTGACGCCGTACAAGATACCGGCGCGACTCATCGTCTCGCGATTGTGAGTAATGACAATGAGCTGCGAGTGCTTCGCCAAATTTGCAATCATGTCGCCATAGCGGCGCGAGTTAGCCTCATCGAGCGCCGCGTCCGTTTCGTCGAGAATAAGGAACGGCGGCGGATTCACTTGACTCATCGCGAAGATGAGCGCGATGCTCGTGAGCGCGCGTTCACCACCCGAGAGCTGCATGAGTGAGCGCACCTTCTTCTTAGGGAGACTCACCGCGATCTCAATGCCTAGCTTTTTCTTTTCTCCGCGTTCTTCTTCCTCAACTTCTTCTTCAAGCTGACTTTCATCGCGCACTTCAAGCGACTCCATCACGAGGCGTGCACTGCCACCGCCAAACATAAGCCCAAAGTATTCGTTGAATGAGTCGTTCACCTTTGCAAGTCCTTCGGCAAAGTGCTTTGCCAATTCTGTATTTAAATCATCAATGAGGAGCTTCAGGCTCTGTGCAGATTTCGAAAGATCTTCGAGTTCACGCGCAAGAAACGCTTCACGCTCACTCACTTCTTTGTGTTCTTGGCGAATGTCCTCGCCCGCGCCGCCCGACTCCTCGAGGCGGATCTTGATGCGTTCGATAGCGTGACGACGTTCATCCTGCACACGGCGTTCTTCGTAGACGACGCCCGCGTAGGGCTCGTAGGACACGGCACGAAGGCCCACGAGCGCGCCAACTTCCGCCTTTTCGGTATCGAGCGTTCGAGCTCGCTCGGCGAGCTCACGTTCACGCGCAATGAGTCGCGCCACTTCTCCCTCCTGGCGTGCCTTGCTCTGTGCAAATTCAAGAATATGTCGACGTAACTCCTTACCGGTTTCATCGTAGGCAGTGAGTGCTTCGCGCGCACGAAGAAGCGCGAGCTTGGTTTCATCAAGGCGCTTAGCGAGGTCCGCATCCTTGTTAAGCAAGGTGCGCTGCTCTTCTTCAAGCGCATAGACGGAGTGCTCATCGTCGGAAAGTAGATCGTCCTTTGGTGAAATAAAACGGTCGACAAAAGCCTTAATGATCGTATGCAATGTCTTCAGTGCCGCAAGTGCTGACTCTGGTGTCTTTGACGATTCGACTTGTCGCTCTGCCTCCTCGGCAAGCGTCAAAAGATCAGTGCGCGACACCCGCGTGAACTCATCACTTGGGGCGCGCCGTGCGCGCTCACGGGCTGCTGAGAGACCTCCTTCCACGCGTCCGAGCTCACGCGCGAGTGCAGCCCGCTCGGCTCCCACGCGTTCAACATCTGCCTCGCGCGCCCGCACCACTTCAAGACGCTTTGCACCCTCGGCATCGGTTGTGGCACGCTCTTCAATGGCCGATAGCTCGGCACTCACACTCGCGAGCCGCTCCTCAGCAACTGCCTTTTCTTTGGTCACGGTTGTCGTCTCCTGTGCAAGATAGGCATCTTCTACACTGAAATATGTTTGGGCGAGACTCACGAGCTCTTGACGGAATCCTTCTGCCTTATCAAGCTTTTCAACCTGCCGCTCCAAAAATCGCACGTGCGGTGCAAGTTCGCGTCGCAGTGAATTTATTTGTGCAATATTAACTTCGGTCTTTTCGAGCTTTCGTTCTGCTTCCTGCTTTTTGAATTCGTACGCTTTGAGGCCAAGCGCATCTTCAAGCATCAAACGGCGTTCGCGCGGATTAGCGAGCAAAATACGATCAGCCTCTCCTTGCGAAATAATGTGGTGGCCCGTCTCGCCAATGTTTGCACTTGCAAGCAATTCTTCTATGTCGCGCAGACGCACACGTGAGCCATTGATGGAGTATTCGCTGGTGCCGTCGCGTAGCACGGTGCGCTCGATGACGATCTCGTCGAAATCAATATTGAAAGCTCGCTTGCCGTTGCGCACCGGATTATCAAAAACGATGGCCACCGCAGCGCGGTTGGCACGCGGCACGGAGTGCGAGCCATTGAATATGAGATCCTCGGTGCGCTTGCCGCGCATGCTTTTCATCGATTGCTCGCCGAGAGCAAAACGAAAGGCCTCGGCTACATTGCTCTTGCCCGAGCCATTGGGTCCCACGATGGCAGTGGTAGCCGAAGAAAAATCGAGTACGGTCTTGCGTACAAAAGATTTGAACCCGACTATTTCAAGCCGCTTTAGCATTTAGGACTATTGTAGCAAATCACCCGTGGACCTTATGCCCAGCTCATTGCGGCAAGAGCTGCAGTGGCAGCGGCCTGTTCAGCTTCTTGCTTACTGTGTGCCTCGCCACGAGCGATCTCACGCTCACCTAGGAACACTCCCACCGTGAACGTCTTATCGTGATCAGGGCCGACTTCATCGAGTGTTCGATACATCGGAGTGATGCCTTTCTTCTCTTGCGCGAGTTCTTGGAAACGACTTTTCGCATCTTGATACGCGCGCTTAGCGATTACTTCATCAATCTTTCCGTAGAGATTTTTTCCTATAAATGCTTCGGCAGCGGCGTAGCCCTGATCGAGATGGAGCGCGCCGATGATTGCTTCAAAGGTGTCTGCAAGAATAACGTCTCGTGCGCGGCCAGTATCTCGCGCTTCGCCCTTTGAAAGCAAAAGATAGTCGTTGATACCAATAGTCTGCGCCGTCTGTGCAAGCGAGACCGTGTTCACGAGTGCGGCGCGATAATTCGTGAGTTCGCCTTCCGTTTTTTCTGGGAATTTTTTGAAAAGGAAGTCCGTGATGGCAAGTTCGAGCACGGCATCACCCAGAAACTCAAGACGCTCGTTATGGTTACCCGCGAATTCGCGGTGTTCATTCAAATACGAGCGATGCGTAAAGGCCTCGGCCAAGAGGTCGAGATTATGCATCGTGATACCGTTGCGGTTTGCAAATGTAGTGAAATCGGGCATTGTGGCGCTCCCTAGGCCTTTTCTGCGCTCGCTTTGTCGAGCAACTTCTGAACGGCCTGGGTCACGATGGGGAGCATATCATCGTAGAAATTGAGGTCAATGATGTCCTGGAGACGGAACCATTTGGCATCGTCGAGTCCGCCGCTTTTCTTAAGGACGAGCGGGTCGAAATTACACTTGGCAAGATAGAACCACACATGCTTCACCACCTTCCCTTTTTCGGGATGCGAGGCCACATATTCGTTCTCGCCAATTTGGTCCTCTACCGCGGCATCGAGGCCCAGTTCTTCTTTCAAGATCCGCTCCACGCCTGCCTCCGGTGTAGTGTCATTTTCTATATGACCCTTTGACAACGTCCAGTGGCCAAAGACATCGTGCACAAGAGCGAGGTAGTACTGGCCCTCATGTTTCGCATACGCGATGCCGCCTCCCATTTTTTCATGCGGCAGGTCTTCGCGCTTCACGCGCTTCTTGCCCTGCTCTTCTTTGCCGGGTTCACCAAGCTCCTTGTACACGGCACCGAGGACGCCGTTCACAAATCGACCCGATGACTCACCACCAAATGTTTTTGCCAGTTCAATGGCTTCATTGATGGCAACTTTTGCCGGTACTTGAGTGCGGTCCGCAAAAAGAAGTTCGAACAGTCCAAGACGCAGAATGTTTCTATCGATAGGCGCAATGCGCTCAAGTGGCCAATCAGGTGCGGCTTTCTGTATGACTAGATCGAGATCGTCTTTTTTTGCGATGACGCCTTTCAAGAGATTCTCCATAAACGGATTATCAACATCATCACCGCCAAATTCTTTGGCATTTCGGTCGAGCATCTCCAGTGTTTCTTCGGCGGATCCACCCGTCGTATCCCACTCGAAGAGTGTTTGCAAAACTACGGACCGTGCTAGGTGTCGATTAGCCATAAAAAGATCTTTCGGTAGTTAGAGTATAGCAACTGAAATTACTTACACGATACGCGTGTGGGGATTGTGCAGAAAAAAATCGCCCGCAGGCGATTTTTTTCTTAGTCGGCTTTCTGTTCGCCGGAGGCTTTTCGCTTACGAGGAAGTGCTCCGCTAGGAACTTTTCCCGCTGGTGCCTTTTTTGACTTTGCCTCAGCGTTAGCATGCACCTCTTCTGCGTGCTCGTGTACGTGAGGTACTGCAACAACTTCTGTTGGTCCCTTGGCCTTTACTGAAACCTTCTTCACGTTCACCGTAAAAATCTGCTTGCCACGGTACATGCCCGTCGACTCATCGACGCGGTGCGGCAAACGTAGACCGCCGGTCTTTGCATCTTTAATAGCTGCAACTGCCGTGAGCGCATGGTGCGATCGGCGGTTATTGGTGTGCCCTCGGGTGTGACGCATTCGTACTGACATGGGCACTACTTTAGCACAGGCCTAGGAAAAGTAAAAGGCCATACTGCGCGGTGCGCAGTATGGCCTTTGGATCTTCAGGTTTCCAGCCCGAAAAAAGCCCGTTGTTCCTCGACCGTGAGCGGCGCAGTACGCTGCTCACAGGTACGCGCGCGGTCGGACGGCACCGCCACCGACTTGCCGCGGAACAGCGACTTCGGACACATGATTCGACGCGGCTGATCGCCCTCGGCATTGAGGATGGTCATTTCATCCAGACAGTCAAAGCATTTCGGAAAATCCGGCTGTACAGACGTCACGATGACCATCGGAAGTTGGAAGAGCTCAAGACTGAGAGTCTCGTACTCCCGGGCTCCGTTTTTGGGCGCAGGACCTCCATTCCGACTCGAGCGGCGCGTCGGTACATGATGCCTCTCACGAAACGCTTTACTACCTTTTTTCGGTTTCGCCTCCTTCATTCACTGCCTCCTAGAATAGAATGTGCATGCGTAGATGAGTCACACTACCCTTCTACGAAGGTCGGTATACCGCTCAAGATGAATTAGGTCAAGTGAATAAATGAGTGTCGATGGATGGTACTCGGACCATGGGCGGCAATAGCGGCGTAGTGTGCCTTGGTCGCATACCCCTTGTGTATGTCGAGGCCGTAGTCTGGATATTGCTTCGCGAGATCACGCATCACACGATCGCGTAATACCTTTGCGGCAACGGAGGCAAGGGAAATGATGGGCACGGTGGCATCTCCGTGAATAATCGTTTTTTGACGAAACTCGGGCGGCGCCTTGAGCGCACCATCGAGCACTATTTCGACCGATGCAGGGTCAACCGCAAGTTCGGCAATCCCGCGTTCTATTGCGACCATGATCGCTCCCGTCATCCCAAGATCGTCGATGACCGACGCAGCGGAAAACTGTACGGAGAACTGAAGATCGCCTGCCTGCGCACACTTCTCGAGTTCCGCAAAAAAGAATTCGCGCTTTTTTTCAGTGAGAAGCTTGGAGTCCTTAATACCCGGAAATGCTTCGGCAATATTAAAACCCTCAGGTGCCACCACAAGACCAAGAGCCACGGGCCCCGCCAAGGGACCGCGGCCTGCCTCATCGATCCCGATGACGAATCGAGCCATATAGTAGGCAGCGTATATCATCGCCTTCTTTTCTGCGACCTCATGTCGGAAAACTCCGGTTTCGGCAGATTGAGGCGCGCGAGTATAATCAAAACTATGGCGTCCCGTTTTATTCACCTGCACACCCACTCGCACTACTCCTTCTTGCAGGCCCTGCCAAAGGTGGACGAGCTCGTAGAAAAGGCAAAGGCATACGGCATGGACGCGCTCGCTCTTACCGATGCGGGCAATATGCATGGCGCCATCGATTTTTACCAAGCGGCAACCAAAGCCGGTGTTCGTCCTATTATTGGTGTCGACGCCTACCTTGCACCACGAGCCCGACACGAAAAGGATCGTGTGCTCGACGCAAAACGTTCGCGCATCGTGCTGCTCGCAGAGAATAATGATGGCTATAAAAATCTGCTCGCCATGGTCACCGCATCGTGGACCGAGGGCTTTTTTGAGCGCCCGCGTCTCGACAAAGAACTCCTGCGCGATCATCACAAAAACGTCATTGCTATCCTTCCCTCATTTGCAGGTGACGTTGCTCAACTTTTGCGTGCTGGCGACAAAGACGGTGCCGCGGCATCAATCGCTGAATTCAAAGACATCTTTGGCGCCGAGAATTTTTTTCTGGAGATCACGCACCACCCTAAAGTAACGGGTCATGAAGACCTCATGAAAAAAGTCGCTGCGCTTGCGCGGGAGACGAACACCGCGCTTCTCGCCCAACACGACGTCTACTACTTGAATCCGGACGATCGCGGCGCAACGGAAATCATGCGTCGTATTCAGCAGGGCGAGCGCGGACGCAACGAAGATGAGGACTTCTCTTTTATCGATGAGGCAAAGGCGCTGAAACTCTTCAAAGATATGCCTGACGCGATCGACAACACGCGCGCCATCGCTGATCGCTGTCACGTGGAGCTCACGCTCGGCAAATTCGTATTCCCCACCTTCGTGCTCAGCGAAGGCACAACGGCCGACGAGGCACTGCGCGCGCTTTGTATGCGCGGACTAAAATCGCGCGGCCTTGAGGGCCGCGCGGATGTCCTCGAACGCCTCGAATATGAGCTCGGCATCATTGCCTTCAAGGGATATGCGGCGTACTTCCTCGTCGTGGAAGACCTGATCCGCTTCGCGCGCGAAAACAATATATACACGAACATCCGCGGTTCAGTCGCCGGCAGCATGACCACGTATCTCTTGCAGATCACCAAGATCGATCCGCTCGAATATAAGATTCCGTTTGAGCGCTTCCTAAACCCCGAGCGCCCTTCTGCACCGGATATCGACATGGACTTCGCCGACGACCGCCGCGACGAGGTGATCGAATACGCGCGTAGCAAGTATGGCAAAGAGCACGTGGCCCAGATCGGTACCTTTGGCACTATGATGGCACGTGCTGCCGTGCGCGACGTCGCGCGCGCACTCGGACACTCCTACAATACCGGCGACCGTATTGCGAAACTCATTCCGATGGGTTCGCAGGGCTTCCCCATGACCATCGACAAAGCACTGGAGCTCGAGCCCGATTTGAAATCGCTCTACGATGAGGACGACGATACCCATGAGGTGCTCGATCTTGCGCGTCGTATCGAGGGCTGCGTGCGTCACGTCGGTGTTCACGCAGCTGGTGTCGTCATCTCGCCAACACCACTCATTGAATGGACGCCAATACAGCCCGACCCAAAGGGTACCGGAAAACTCATCACTCAGTACGACATGTATTCAGTTGGTGAGGATGGCGTTGGCCTGACAAAGTTTGACTTTCTCGGCATTAAAAATCTCACTATTCTTGCAGACTCAGTCGCACGCGTGAAAGAAAATCGCGGCATCGATGTCGACATTGAAAATGTGGCGCTCGACGATCCTAAAACATTTGCCATGCTTGCACGCGGCGAGACGGAAGGCACGTTTCAGTTGAACGGTTCCGGCATGACCCGCTGGCTCAAAGAATTGAAGCCGACCACCATTCACGATATCAACGCAATGGTCGCCCTCTATCGCCCAGGCCCGATGCAGTTTATTCCGCAGTACATCGAACGCAAACGTAATCCGCGTCTCATTACCTATCTTGATCCAGCCATGGAGCCAATCCTTAAACAAACGTACGGCATTCTCGTCTATCAAGACGACCTGCTCATCATGGCGCACCAATTCGCCGGCTACTCATGGGGCGAGGTCGACAAGTTCCGCAAGGCCGTCGGTAAAAAGATCCCGGAGGAAATGCAGAAGCAAAAAGATAAGTTTATCGAGGGCTGCGTCGAACATTCGAAGTGGCCGCGCAAAAAAGCGGAACAAGTGTGGGCGTGGATCGAACCATTTGCCGCCTACGGCTTCAACAAGGCACACTCAGCGAGCTACGGCCGCGTTGCCTATCAGACCGCCTACATGAAGGCAAATTACCCGGTGGAATATCTCTGTGCCCTCCTGACTGCCGATTCTGGCGACACCGAACAAGTCGGTATTTTTGTTGCCGAGGCAAAGCGTATGGGCATTCCCGTATTGCCCCCAGACGTAAACGAAAGCGGGACTGACTTCACTGCCGTTATCGCCCGCGATGAAGGCGCGCATGCGAATATGGATCAGTCAACAGTCTCACAGCGCGAGGGCGCGAGAGTGGGCGATTCGCCAGCAGGCGAAGACGCCGCTGTTGTTGATGCACATTCGCAGAAGGGCACTAATGCGATTCGTTTCGGCCTTTCATCTATCAAAAACTTCGGCGATGGCATCTCGCAAGCTATCATCGATGAGCGCACGGCTCGAGGCGCATTCACATCACTCGCCGATTTCCTCTCTCGTGTCGGATCAAAAAACTTAAATCGTAAGTCGCTCGAGTCACTTATCAAATGCGGGGCGCTTGACTCACTTACTCCCGAGGGCACGAGCCGCACCATACTACTGACGTCAATAGAGTCACTCCTCGCCTACCACCGCGAGGCCACTGCCATCGCACCGCAGGATTCTCTCTTCGGCGCATTTGCTGCACCAGCGTCCCTTGCACTCCCAACCGGCGAAGCAACTTCGCTCACCGACAAACTCACGTGGGAAAAGGAGCTGCTCGGTATATACGTGAGCGGCCATCCGCTCGATGCCCATGCGGCAAAGCGCGCGAAAGCCGGCATCTCGATTGCAAAAATAAAAGAGGATCCGCGTCAGGGACTGCCCGTGATTTTGCCGGTGCTCATCACCGCATCGCGCCCCTTCCTCACTAAAAGCGGCGAGAAAATGGCTTTCGTAACGCTTGAAGACACATCGGAGGGTATTGAAAGCGTCATCTTCCCAAAGCTCTACAAAGAACACGCTGCGCTCATAGAACCAGGCAACTGCATTCTCATCAAAGGCAAAGTCTCGATCAGGAATGGCGAGACGACGCTCGCCATCGACAATCTGAAGCCGCTCTAGAAGCAAATATGCTATTCTCGAGCTATGACTTCCCTAGAACATAAGCGTCATACGCTCGCTCACCTGCTCGCGCAGGCCGTGCTCGAACGGTATCCGGAGGCCAAGCTTACCCTCGGCCCGGCCATCGATACCGGCTTTTACTACGACATTGATTTTGGCGGAGAAAAAGTGTCTGACACGGACCTCGCAGATCTGGAAGGCGCAATGCGCTCGCACCTCGCGGATTGGACGAACTTTACCGCCGAGGAAGTTGATGCGGCCACTGCGCGCGAACGTTTCCCCGGCAACTCCTTCAAGAACGAGCTCATCGATGAAATCACTGGCCGCGGCGAAACGATCACGCTCTACACGTGCGGGGGTTTTACGGATCTCTGCCGCGGCGGACATGCAGAAAATCCTGCAAGCGAAATTGCAGCAGACTCTTTTAAGCTCGACCGCGTTGCCGGTGCCTACTGGCGCGGCGATGAAAAAAATCCGATGCTCACGCGCATTTACGGACTTGCCTTCGACACGAAGTCCGACCTTGATGCGTACCTTACACAACGCGAAGAAGCAAAGAAACGCGACCACCGCAAGATAGCAAAAGAGCAAGGACTACTCGTCTTTTCTGATCTGGTCGGTTCTGGCATGCCGATGTATACACCGAAAGGCAACATTATTCGCTCGGAGATCATTCGCCTTTCTCGTGAACTCAACGAGGAGCTCGGCTTTGGCGAAGTACATACCCCGAACGTAAACAAAGGAGAACTCTTCAAAAAGTCCGGCCATTACGATCAGTACAAAGAAGATATGCTCACGGTCACGTCCCAGTACGTCGAGGATGAAATGTTTTTGAAGCCAATGAACTGCCCGCAGCATACCCAGATCTACGCGTCGGCCCCGCGCAGTTACCGTGATCTTCCTGTGCGCTATTCTGACTTCGCCGTACTGTATCGCGATGAGCGCCCGGGTGAGCTCTCCGGTCTCACACGCCTGCGCTCCTTCTCGCAGGATGACGGCCACATTTTCTGCCGCGAGGATCAGATTGAAGATGAATTGAAGCATGTGCTCGAAGCAATTAAAAAAGCACTCGCTACGTACCGCATTCAGTACTGGGTGCGCTTGTCACTACGTGATCCCCAAAAGAAAGATAAATATCTTGGCGAAGATGCTATTTGGGAAAAGGCGCAGGGCATAATGCGCGACCTATTGAAACGCGAAGGTATCGCCCACAAAGAAGCTGAAGGCGAAGCGGCCTTCTATGGTCCAAAAATGGACATTATGGCTGTGGATGCCATCGGTCGCGAGTGGCAGATCTCAACGATCCAACTCGACCTCAACATGCCCGGCCGCTTTGAGCTCGAATACACGGCTGAAGATGGCACAAAGAAAACGCCGGTGATGATCCACCGCGCGCTCGTCGGCTCGCCTGACCGATTTATGGGCGTCCTTATCGAGCACTACGCTGGCGCCTTCCCTACCTGGCTTGCACCGGTGCAAGTACGTGTCTTGTCAGTCGCGGAACGTCACGCTGCCTATGCGAAAGAGGTTACCGAGGCACTCAAAGCTGCACGTGTCCGCGCAGAACTCGATGATTCGAATGAGTCCCTCGGCAAAAAGATCCGCGACGGAAAAACCGAAAAGATTCCTTACCTGCTCGTCGTCGGTGACAAGGAAGTTGAGGCGAAGACCCTATCAGTTGAAAGCCGCGACAAGGGCAAGCAAGATGCCATGAGTGTCGAAGCCTTCCGCGATCAGATACTCGAGGAAATAAAAGCCCGCGCATAGCATGGCAATCAAACCGGTTTGCGATTTCTGCAAAAAAGAATTGAATGCTTTTGGCGGTCTCCTCTTTTCTCCTCCGAACAAGCAATCGGTCGTGAAGAAGTATCACCTGAGCGACCAGTGCTACAAAGCAGTGTTACAGACAAGGAAGAATTAAAAAACGCCCGGCTCACAGAGCCGGGCGTTTTTTGTTTTTGTAGATTATGCACCGAGCACTGCGAGGGCGCGCATGAGCGCGAGCTTTGCACCGGTGACATTAGCAGAATAACTTGAGTCCACTGCGGTCATAAGCGACATCACCAATTTCTCGAGCTGTTCGGTCGAAAGGCGTGCTGCGGTACGTGCAATGTCCGGATCACATGCAGTGCCTTCGATGCGTGCGCGATAGGCATCATCAAGCAAGAACGTGATCTGCGAAAGAAGCAGTTCGCTGTCGCCGCCGCCACGCACGTGTTGGCGAAGACCAGCAAACACTCCTTCGCGATCACCCACCAGAAGCGCGCTCGCAAAGCCGCGCACGTCCGCAGGCACAGATGTCACTTCAGGGTGCACTACGGGCTTTGCCTGTGGCTGCGATACAGCTTGCTGCTCTAAGCCTCGTGTTTGCGCGTTGTTAGCTGGAGACGTTACTGATGGCGGAGTTGTTTCCGCATGGGTGCGCGTAAGACCCTTCACAATGTCTTCGATCGAGAGCACTTCATTTGTGGCGAAAGAGCGGAACCCATCAAACGAAGAATAACTGCGCGGGGCTTCTGCCTCTTTCTCGCTTTCGTGAGTTGCTGCATATACCGTCTCCGGAATGTCTGACTCCGGTGCAACTGTTGCCCGCGTATTGAGTGAGCTACTAAGACGCTCCGCGAACGCAAAGGCATAGCGACGGCTTGCAGGCACGGCACCGAAGAGTACGAGATATGCGAACACAAAAGACCAAGCTGCAAGTAGCGTCCAGTACAACACAGTGCCAACAGGTCCGAGATCAAGACCCGTGTACGGAATCTCGGAAAGATAGAGGTAGGCAAGTGTGGAAGTGGCCGCATGTGGAAGGGCCGAGACCACAACCTTCGGATTTGGCCATCCGCCACCCCCGCCGCCGCCAGTGGTAATCTTCACCGTTGCATTGCAGGTGGCAGTGCCGCCATTACCCGTAACAGTGCCGGTGTACGTTGTAGTGTCACGTGACGATACTGATGTGGAGCCAGACGCGAGCGGCGTTACACTACCGATACCCTGATCAATAGTAAATGAGGATGCATTTGTCGTCGTCCACGACAATGTTGCCGTATTGCCCCGACGCATTGATGTTGGTGACACTGAAAGTGTACACGAGGGGCTGCTTGGTGGTGGTGGAGGAGGAGGTGGCTCCTTGCTCACCGTCACTGACGCTGAACATGTCACTGTCTTGCCATTGTTTCCTTCAGCGGTACCGGTGTAGGTGGTGGTCGTCTTCGGCGATACGCTAGTTGAGCCGCCTTCTACCGGCGTCTTTGCACCAACACCCTGATCGATTGAAAAAGTCTTTGCATTGCTCGTTGTCCAGGTAAGGGTCGAACCATTCCCTTCTTGTATTGAAGTTGGTGAAGCCGTGAGCGTACACACCGGATCAGCCGGAGGAGGCGGAGGAGGATCGTCAACCGTAATGGTTGTGTGGCATGTTGCAGTCACTCCCCCGGCAGCAACGGTAAGAGTATAACTCGTCGTCTTGGTAATAGAGACCGCTACTGACCCACCATTGACGGGCGTCACTGCGCCGACACCTTGATCGATTTCTGCACTCGACGCATTTGTGCTGTGCCATGTAAGCGTCGACGCACCACCGCCATACGACAACGTGTTCGGACTCGCATCGAGATCACAGGTTGGTACTGGTGGCGGCAC
>OMJE01000028.1 GCA_900299275.1 bacterium
GACGTTATCATGGTCGGCGAGATTCGTGATAAAGAAACGGCGGCGCTTGCGGTGCAGGCAGCGCTGACCGGTCATCTTGTGTTATCGACCATTCACACAAACACGGCATCCGGTGCGATACCGCGCCTCATCGACATGGGTGTGGACCCCTTCCTCATCGCACCGACGTTGATTGGGGTTGTGGGACAGCGCCTTGTGAAAAAGATGTGTACGGGCGCAGGCAAGCCATTCCCCGTTTCGGAAAGTATGAAATCGTACCTCGACCGACAATTCGCCGATCTGCCGATGCAATATCGTGCAAAGCTACCGCCGTTTACGCAGTTTTATCACGCGAGCGCGACTGCCGAATGCCCAACCGGTACCCGGGGTCGCACGGGCGTATTCGAGCTTTTGACGATGAACAAAGAAATCGAGAGCGTGCTGCTCAAGCAGCCAAATGAAGAAAGTGTCTATCAGGCCGCGCGCACTGCAGGCATGATGACCATACGTGAGCACGCCATACTTAAGGCGCTGAGCGGGGAAATACCGTTTGAGGAGGTAAATACGCTGGGCGGCGGAGAGTTTTTCCCCGAGGTTGAGCCAGACTAGCGGAAAGTGCGTTATACTAGTTCATATGGCATATCGTATATTTCTGGTAGATGATGACCGCTTTTTGCTCGACCTGTATATGGTCAAATTTAAAAATGCTGGACACGAGGTAACCGCGTTTAACAGCGGCGCAGAATTTTTAGATGCAATAAAAAAAGATCCGTCTTTGGCCCCCAACGCGGTGCTGCTCGACATCATTATGCCGGGGCTCGGTGGTTTTGAGGTACTCGAAGCGGTACGAAAAGAGAACCTCATTCCAAACGCAAAACTTATCGTGCTCTCCAATCAAGGTCTTGATGCCGATATTGAGAAAGCAAAGCAATTTAAAGTGGACGGCTACATTGTGAAAGCCTCTGCTATTCCATCAGAAGTGCTTACCGAGACTATGCGCATCATAGAAGCTGGCACGCCAGCCGCATAACACTATGGCTGCCGATAAACGCCTCGAAGAATTACTGGCAGTCGTTATCGCGCAAAACGGATCCGACCTGCATATCACGGCGGGTCAGCCGCCGGTCATACGCGTTTCAGGTTCACTCATTCCGCTCACGCAGTACACGCCGTTTGATGCGCAGGCGACGGAAGACATATTGCGTTCGATTGTGGTTCAAAATCGCTGGAGTACCTTTGAAAACAATCAAGCAATCGACCTATCGTATGCCTTCCAAGGAACGCGCTTTCGCGTCAATGGCTATCGAGCACAAGGTACGGTATCCCTTGCGCTTCGTCTGATTCAAGAAAAGATAAGAACGTTTGCAGAACTGAATCTCCCAGAAGCCCTTGAAGCATTTACGCAGCG
This sequence comes from bacterium, assembly GCA_900299275.1. Lineage (GTDB taxonomy): Bacteria > Patescibacteriota > Minisyncoccia > Phycocordibacterales > Phycocordibacteraceae > C7867-001. The sequence continues at coordinate 1,388 of OMJE01000028.1, forward strand.
CGCGCAAGGGTTCTTTATTGTGGTGGGTCCGGTCGGGCATGGAAAATCCACCACGCTCGCTGCCATGATCGATCAAATAAATCAGACTGTCGCAAAACACATTGTCACGATCGAGGATCCTGTGGAATATCTTTTCAAGCCGGCACGATCCATCATCCATCAGCGCGAAGTGTATGTGGATACGCCAAGTTTTGGAGCGGCTCTGCAAAGTACGTTTCGCGAGGACGTCGACGTGATCATGGTGGGGGAAATGCGCGACTATGAGACCATATCGTCGGCAGTCACTGCAGCAGAGACCGGTCACCTGGTGCTTTCGACGCTTCATACTAATAATGCGGCACAGACCATTGATCGTATTATCGACATGTTCCCTGCGGAGCAGCAGGATCAGGTGCGCGTGCAGCTCGCAGGAAGCCTTGCGGGCATTTTCTCGCAGCGTCTTTTGCCGCGTGTGTCGGGTGGGCTCGTGCCGGCGTATGAACTGCTCATAAACAATAATGCCGTAAGTACACTCATTCGCGATGGCATGACGCATGAGGTGGGAACAGTCATTCAAACATCCTCGCAAGAAGGCATGATCGACATGGACCGCATGCTTGCGGATTTGGTACGACGTGGGGAAGTGACGGTTGAACACGCCTACGAGCACGCCATGGATCCAAAGACATTCCAGCACTATTTATAAGCCATGCTTTATAACTACAAAGCAATCGACCAAGACGGGCATGAGCGAGAAGGATCGATCGAGGCGCCCACACAGGAGCTCGCCGTCATTTCTTTGCAGAGACGCAGTCTCATAATCTCTGCCATCTCTGCGGCCGAGCAAAAAGGATCGCTACAGATCCGGCTTCCGTTTTTCAGCCGCATAAAAAACAAAGACGTCGTGATTCTCTCACGGCAGATCGCGACGCTCTTTGAGGCGCAAGTGTCGGCACTGCGTGTCTTCCGCCTGCTTGCAGCTGAGGTTGATAATAAAACGCTGTCCGGTGTACTCACCACTGTTGCGGATGATATTCAAGGCGGCATGCCGATGAGTCAGGCGCTCTCGCGGCATCCGAAAGTATTTAGCTCGTACTATGTGAATATGGTGCGCGCTGGTGAGGAATCAGGAAAATTGTCATCAACGTTCGTGTATCTGGCCGATTATCTCGATCGCACCTATGAGGTCTCGAGTAAAGCTGAAAATGCCCTCATTTATCCAGCCTTCGTTGTGGGTGTCTTCATTGTGGTGATGACGTTGATGCTCACGCTTGTGGTGCCCAATATCAGTAAGATTCTTACGGAATCCGGTCAGGAGTTGCCTATCTATACGAAGATCGTTATCGGTGCTTCGAATTTTGCCGTGCAGTACGGCGTCTTTGTGCTCATTGCGCTCATCGCCTTTGGTTTTTATCTGTGGCAGTATGGAAAAACAGAAAAAGGCCGCCTCTACATCGACGGTTTAAAGATTTCCGTGCCCTACGTAGGAGATCTTTACCAGAAACTTTATCTAGCACGCATCACCGACAGTTTTTCAACAATGCTGCTTTCAGGCGTCTCGGTGGTGCAGGCATTCGATATTGCTGCATCCGTTGTGGGCAATGCAGCGTATGAAGAAGTGCTCAGAGACACCCAACAAAGCGTGCGGGGTGGAGCATCTATTTCAGAGGCTTTGGGACGTCATCCCGAGATACCAGGGATCATGGTGGCCATGACGCGCGTGGGCGAGGAGACTGGTGAGCTGGGACAAATCCTCGGCACGCTCACCAAATTCTATAATCGCGAAGTAATGAATGCCGTCGATACGCTAGTCGGTCTTATTGAGCCCGTGATGATCGTGGGTCTCGGTCTGGGGGTGGCAACCTTGATGGCGGCTATCTTACTGCCCATCTACAATCTCGCGTCCGCGTTGTAACGCTATCCACACAGGCGAAGGGCACCTCTATTTTCCGGGGTACAATAGGTGCATTAGCAACATACAACAATTATGAACACTTCACGTTCTCAAGGTTTTACCCTCATCGAATTACTCGTCGTTATTGCGATTATTGGTATTCTCTCGTCAGTTGTTCTCACGTCTCTAGGGACCGCCCGTAACAAGGCTAATGATGCCGCTGTACAGTCTTCTCTTAACAGCTTGAGATCAGCGGGAGAACTTTATTACAGTACTAATCAAAATTACGGTAGTAACACTACAGCGGCTGGTTGTAGTGGCACGAATACATTTTTGGCTGACGCGTCTGGAAATGCCCCCGCTATTATCGCAGATGTTCAAAAAAAGAGCTCTGGTGTCACTTGTAATGTACCAGCTGGTGGTATGACGTGGTATGTTTACGCGAAGTTACCATCAGATGCAACTAAGAGTTTTTGTGTGGATAGCACCGGTGCAGCCCGCCAAATCGCAACGCCTACCTCTGCTCCCGCCACAGGTTGCCCCGCATCGTAAAGTTGCGGTCTCGAAAAACCCCGGGCATGCCCGGGGTTTTTTATTTTTTCTCGCGAACGCTTTCTGTAGATATGTACCACATTAGTCGCACGTCACTTGTTATAGTATGTAAGTGACTAAACATCAGGCAGGATTTACTCTCATCGAGTTGCTCGTGGTTGTGACGATAATCGGAATTCTTACGAGCATCGTTGTCACTGCATTGTCTCGAGCGCGCCTCTCTGCAAATGACGCGGCAGTAAAAGCTGATATGACGAGTGTGCATCAGCGCGCCGAAGTGTACTTTCTTGTAAATAAAACGTACGGCAGCCAGTCTTTTAAGATTGGCGCAACGAATTGTACGTTGGGCGTATTCTCCGATTCTTCCTTAGCAAACGCGTTCAAGGCAGCAGATGTCGCAAACAGCTCTGGTAATGTGCTATGCGAAGCGGGAGACACGTATTTTTATGCGGCAGCGGCACTTTCCAATAGTTGGTGGTGTGTTGATTGGCAAGGGACCGCAAAGCTCGAGACCACAGCCTTTCCTTCAAGCAGTGCCACGTTCACAAGCAACAATAATCGATGTCCATAATTTTTTTCTTTCTAGGAGCTATTGCAGCAAGCTTTCTGGGCTTGGTGTCCGTACGGCTCTACACTGGGCACAGCATTTTCTTCGGCCGTTCTCGCTGTGATGCCTGTAATGCTCCGCTTGCGCCGTTCACGCTGGTGCCCATCATTTCGTATCTTGTGTCCCGTGGGCGGTCGCGCTGCTGCGAGGCAAAAATCTCCTTACTCGCGCCTCTAAGCGAACTGCTTCTCGGGCTGGTGTTCGTCCTTGCATACCTGAAACTCGATCTGTCACTCTCACTCGGGCTCTTTCTGGTGGGCGCTTCGCTGCTTCTCGGTCTTGTGTTGTATGATCTTGCGCATCAAATTCTGCCGCCCGTGCTGCTCTATAGTTTTGTGGCAGCGGCGCTGCTCTTTGCTCTTGCGCGCGACGGATTTTCGACGGCACTTACAGATTCGCTTCTGTGGGCTTTTTGCACCGCTGCATTCTTTCTTGCGCTGCATTACGGTTCGAAGGGTAGGGCGATGGGCTTTGCTGATGCACCGCTCTCTTTTGCACTTGCGCTACTCGTGGGACCAGAATTCGCTCTGTCTGGTCTTGCATTTTCTTTTTGGATAGGCGCGATTATAGGGATAACGATATTGTTGCGAAGGCGTCGTGGTTCTAGAATGGGAATTGAGGTACCGTTTGCTCCTTTTTTGGCGGCAGGCTATATGCTCGTATTTTTTACCCAATGGAATCCTTTCGCATTCATCGTGGCGTGACGCTCGTCGAAATGATGGTGGTTGTCGCCATCATTATGATCTTGAGCGGCATTGTGGTCACTGGTACAAGTGCTTTCCAGCGCACCATCCTTCTCGCAACCACGGCCTACGACATTGGACTAACTATGCGGACTGCAGAGAATTTTGGCTTGGGCAGTCGGCAGCAGGCGGGCGTAAGCGGCAATATCGGTTACGGATTGCATTTTGATAAGAATACGCCTACGAGTTTCTTCATGTTCGCGGACGGAAGTGCGCGAGATGTGTGCCACAGCTACTGGCCTTCCATGTCCACAAATGTTTCTGGAGCGCCAGATGAGCCGAAAGGCAATTGTCATTACGGAGAAACTGGTGATGTGGTGGTCGGCAGTCCCTACCAACTCGGTAATGGAGTACAGATAACAGATCTATGCATTTATGATGGGACTGCGAAATGCGGCCAAAGTGCCATCGACCTTGTGTTCTCGAGGCCGTCTGGCAATGTGTTCATTAGCGATGCGACGAGCTACAGTGTTAGTTATAGTAAAGCAAGCGTGAAAGTGACGTCGTCAGACGGTACGCGAGACTACTACATATGTATCGGTAGTTTGGGCGATATTCAGATACGTTCTATGCAATGCCTATGAAAAAAGAGCGCGGTTTTACCCTCATTGAACTCATGGTCGCCCTTGGCATTTTCGCGATAGTAATGACGCTCGTTTCGGGCGGCTATCTGCTATTAATCGCTGTTAATCGGGAAGCCCAGGCTTCGGCTACGGGTGTGAACAATCTGTCGTACGCACTTGACACCATGGCGCGTACTATACGCACGGGAACCATGTATAGCTGCGAACCACAAAGCTCATACCTCACCACTCCCAGTGTCAAAGACTGCTCAGCAACAGCGGGATCTAGCCTTGGTGTCGTCGATCAAAATGGTAAACCAACGATTTTTGCGCTTTCTGCCGACAAGGCAATAACTTTAAATGGTACGCGGATTACTGACACGGCAATCACGGTGGATCGACTCAATTTTTATGTGCAAGGATCGACGCCGCGCAGTAATGTATTGCAGGATACCCAACAGCCAAGTGTTATCATTGTGGTGCAAGGCACCGTGAGTCAGGGTCCTGGAAAGCCGTCGAGGACTTTTAATGTTCAGACTACTGCGGTCATGCGCTCCATTGACCTATGAAATCAAAAGGATTCACGTTGCTAGAAACGCTTGTAGCTATTGCGATACTTGCTATTGGTACGGCGGGGCCTATATACATGGCGGCGCGTAGTTTGACACTCGCGCGCAATAGCGCTAACCGCATGACGGCTTCGTTTCTGGCGTCAGAAGGCATTGAGCTTGCACGTCAAGCCCGAGACGAAGCGTATCTGACCAACTACCCAAATGATTCGGCGACGGCGTGGAGCACGTTCCTTCCGAATCAGTTAGTTGTTTATCAATGCTCAGGTAATGGCTGTTATTTTAGCAATACCGATAAGGGTGCGTTAGCAACGGCGTGCGGATCTGCAGATTGCAAGAACGAAGGGCGACTTTACATTGACAGTAGCAAAGGAACATATACGACCGATCCAGCAAGTGGTGCTGCAACGCCGTTCTATCGCTATCTAAAAATAGATAAGCAAGCAACATATATTGTGGCGACTTGTACGGTCACATGGCAGTTTCAAGGGCAAACGTATACTGAAACGCAGCAGAGCATTATCACGTACTGGCTATGAATCTGTCGCAGAAAATATCCGCGAATACACGTCATAAAGGAGTGGCGTTACTCATTGCTGTCATATTTACCTCCGTAATTCTTGCGTTCGCACTGCTTATTGGAAACCTGGCGTATAAGCAAGTGCTGATTACCAACACAGCCTCTGGTGCCCAAAAAGCTTTTTATGTCGCAGATGCTGGTCTCGAATGTATCCTATATGCCGATCAGGTCAGCAATGTGTTTCAAGGGCCGTCGAGCCAGAAGCCGACTTTTACGTGTGCCGGTCAGTCGGTTACGGCGCAATATATAAACAATAATGGCACGCGTCTCGCAGCAAAAGACTTTGACATTACAAACTCAATAGACGGCAAATCGTATTGCGTTTCGTTTACGTACACAGGATTCGACACGCCAGTGGCTGGCCGCAAAGCATATGTTTTTGCAACGGGCTATGATGTCTCATGTCAGGCTCGTTCGACCTCACCGTATTTCACCTCGCGCGGGCTCGAAGCAATCTACTAGGTGCGGTATAGTGGCCAAGTATGGCCGTAGCTAAAGGCGCACAAGAGCGAGCACTAAAACTCCGCGAATTGCTCGCATATCACGCGGAACGCTATTACACGCATGACACGCCCGAGATATCGGACAGTGCGTATGATGCGCTGTATCGGGAGCTGCAGACACTAGAAGAACAGTATCCTGAGCTGCGTACTGAAGAGTCAGTCACACGAAAGATAGTGGGCGGTGCGTTGCCATTTCTAAAAAAAGTACGGCACGAAGTGCCGCAGTGGTCTTTCAACGATGCCTTTACGGAGGACGAAATGCGCGCTTTCGATGAGCGCGTGCGAAAGCTTTCGGGAGCACCCCAAAGTTATGATGTGGAGCTCAAGATCGATGGGCTCAAGGTGGTGTGCACCTACGAACGCGGCGTGCTCGTCACCGCCGCGACACGCGGCGATGGCGTCGTAGGGGAGGACGTGACGCACAACGTGCGCACGATACGCGAAGTGCCCGAGCGTCTTACGCGTCCGATTGATCTTATCGCTGAAGGCGAAGTGTATCTCACGAAGTCGGGCTTTGAGGCGCTCAATAAAGAGCGTGCAAAACAGGGCGAGCCGCTCTTTGCTAATCCTCGTAATGCGGCCGCTGGGTCCATTCGTCAGCTCGATCCGGCTATCGCTGCTGCGCGTCCGCTCGGTATGTTTCTTTACGATGTAGCGCGTTCTTCGGAGCCGATGCCTTCTACGCAAAGTGAGGAGATTGCTTACCTGAAGGAGCTCGGTTTGCCGGCGAATCCGGAACATGCGCATGCAGAGTCTATAGAAGACGTGTTTGTCTATTGGAAAAAATGGAGCGGAGCAGCGCGTGAGCGGGTCGATTACCAGCTCGATGGGGTGGTGATAAAAGTCGAAGATGTGCGTGTGCAAGAATTGCTTGGTTATACCGGCAAGGCACCGCGCTTTGCCATCGCATACAAGTTTCCGCCCGAGCAAGTGCAGACCGTCATTGAGGACATTACGCTCCAAGTAGGACGCACGGGCAAACTCACGCCAGTAGCGCATATGCAGCCAGTGCTTGTAGCGGGGACGACGGTCGCGCGCGCGACACTGCACAATGAAGATTTTATTACGAGTAAGGATATCCGCATCGGTGACACGGTGATTCTACAAAAGGCGGGCGACATCATCCCCGAGGTGGTCGAGGTGGTCAAGGAGCTGCGGCCCAAAGGCGCTAAGCCGTGGACGTTCCCGACTCACTCAGCGCTCTGTGGCGGCGACGGGGCTATAGAGCGCGTGCCCGGCGAAGCGGCACACCGCTGTGTGGTGGCAGGCTCATTCGAGCAGCAGTCGCGCAAGCTCATTCACTTCGCGAGCAAGGGCGCGCTCGACATTAACGGCATGGGCAAAGAGACCGTAAAGGCCTTGATGGAGGCCGGGCTCGTCGCCGACTTCGACGATATCTTTGAATTAACTAAAGATGAGCTCCTCGAGCTTGAAGGTTTTGAAGAATTGAAAGCGCAGAAATTGCTCGATGGAATCAAGGTTGCCACGAGCCAGCCGCTCGATCGTCTTCTGATTGGTCTCGGCATTCCACACGTGGGCAGCGAGAACGCGTACCTTCTCGCGACACGCTTTAGCACATTGAAGAAATTAGCAGACACGAGTGAAGAGGAGCTCGCTGCCGTCGAGGGCATTGGTCCGATTATTGGGAAGAGTGTTGCGGATTGGTTCGCTGATAAAAATAATCAGGCGCTCCTCGCACGACTCACTGCTCACATGAAGGTAGTTAAGATTGAGGCGCCAGCAGCGGGTCCACTCGCGGGGCAGACGGTGGTGGTCACGGGCACGCTCCCAACCCTCTCGCGAGAAGAGGCCGAGGCCTTGGTGCGCAAGGCGGGCGGTAAGCCCGCGAGCTCGGTCTCTAAGAACACCAGCTTTGTCGTCGCGGGCGAGTCAGCTGGTTCCAAGCTCGATAAAGCAGAAGAGCTCGGGGTCCGCGTGGTAGATGAAGCTGAATTCCTCAAACGCCTGGGTGCGTGATAGAGTGCTCGTATGGCAACGGTAGATGACGTTAAGAAGCTCGCCGCTCTGGCGCGCATTCGGCTCGGCGACAAGGAGCTCGAGAAATTCACGAAGGAATTCGATGCTATTTTGGCGTATGTCAGTCAGCTCGAAAAACTCGATCTTCCCAAGGGCGACGAGCGCGTCGTGCCGCCCTTGCACAACGTGTTGCGCGAAGACGGCGAGCCGACGCCGAGCGGGACCTACACCGAGAAGCTTGCGAGCCAATTCCCAGCGCGCGAGGGGGATGCGCTCGTCGTAAAGCAGGTAATTACCCATGACTAAGGCTCTGAATGAACTCACGATAGCTGAGGCGGCGCGCGCGCTACGCGCGCGCGAGTGCACCGTGCGTGAACTCTGGGATGCGTGTCATGCAGCGGCTGTGGCGAAGAATCCCGAGCTAAATGCCTATCTGGAAATTTTTGATGCGGACGAAACAGCAATCGCGGCAGCGCAGGCGCGGATTGATAGCGGTGATGAATCGCTTCTCTGTGGTATACCACTTGCGATTAAGGACAATATTCTCATCGACGGAAAGATTGCGAGCGCGGCGAGCAAAATGCTCGAACACTATACCGCGACCTACGACGCGACCGTTATCAAGAAATTAAAAGACGCCGGCGCGCTCTTTGTCGGCCGTGCCAACATGGACGAGTTCGCCATGGGTTCATCGACCGAGCACTCGGCTTTTGGTTCAACCAAGAACGCCGTCGACCCCACGCGCGTCCCGGGCGGCTCTTCAGGTGGCTCGGCCGTCGCCGTCGCCGCGCACCTCGCTATCGCCGCACTCGGCACTGACACGGGCGGCTCGGTGCGTCAGCCAGCAGCGCTCAATGGGATTGTAGGATTGAAGCCCACCTACGGCGCAGTCTCGCGCTCGGGGCTCATCGCGATGGGCTCATCGCTCGATCAGGCCGGCCCACTCACAAAAACAGTCGAGGATGCGCAGATAGTGTTTGATGCGATTCGTGGTCTCGACCCGCTCGATTCCACTACGATCCCCGCAGGGCTTTACCCCGAACACGCACGGAAAGAAAAACTTACCATTGGCGTACCGCGCCACATACTTTCAGAAGGCGTCGATGCCGATGTTCTTGAAACGTTTGAAGCCACTCTACAGCGACTCGCCAAAGAGGGTCATACCATTGTCGACGTCGAGATGCCGACGAGCCCCTACGCGCTCGCTGCTTATTATGTCGTGATGCCCGCAGAAGTTTCTGCAAACCTTGCTCGTCTCGATGGCATTCGCTATGGCCACGCCGCACGCGGCGAAACGCTCCTCGATGACTATGTGCAGAGCCGCACGGAAGGGTTTGGTCCTGAAACATTGCGACGCATTTTGCTCGGCACCTTCGTACTTTCTTCGGGCTATATCGACGCCTACTATCGCAAAGCGCAGGCTGCACGCGACGTGTTGCGCAAGGAGTATGACGAAGCGTTTAAAAACGTAGATGTCATAGCGTTCCCGACGACCCCTTCACCAGCGTTCAAATTTGGCGAGAAGAGTAATGACCCGGTCGCGATGTACCTCGAAGATGTGTTTACTATCACGGCAAATCTGACCGGCATGCCGGCTCTTTCAGTGCCAATGGGTACCGTCGTACGGGAAAAATCAACGCTGCCGGTAGGGATACATTTCACGACGCCGCATGCCAATGAAGCCATGCTCTTTAGACTTGGAACAGACGTGGAGAAACTGTCCCGCGGCGAGTAATTTCTCGTTTATACTGGGAGCATGGACTCGCAGCAATTAAATATTGAATATTTCTTCAGACTGCTCTACGCGATTTTTAGTGGAACCACAGCAGATTTGAATCTGACCACGCTGCAGATCTTTTTAGCGAAAGCATGGGTCATCGTCATGATCGTGGGCTACGGTTCCTCGCTCATAGGCTTCGCCTTGATCATATTTATTACGATGCGACTTTTTGAATTGCGTAAACGTGAAGAGGAATACTACAGCACGCTCATCGTAGCTCCAGCGACTACTGGCGAGGAGAATCCGCGTTGGAAGCACATTCAATCGCTTATGGAGGGTGTGAAATCGAGCGAGTGGCGCGAAGCAATCACGGAAGCCGATATTATGCTTGATGATGTGCTCGTGCGAAAAGGGTATGAGGGGGAAAATCTAGGCGAGCGATTGAAGAGCATGGATCGTTCAATGCTCGCAAGTCTCGACCAAGCGTGGGAAGCGCACAAGGTACGTAATCGCATCGCGCACGAGGGCTCCGCCTTTGACCTTTCGCAGACTATGGCACAGCGCACCATTTCGATGTACGAAAACGTATTTCGAGAGCTCGGTGCACTTTAACGCTCGAAAAAAGAAATCCCCTAGGTCCGAAGACCTAGGGGATGTTGGGGCAGGTGCTAGTGCACGTTAGGCACCTGCAGGTGGGTGAACTCGGCCGACAGGCCACCGAGGGCGAGGAGATGCTTCTCGAGCAGTTTTGCCCCTTCGCTCTTAAGTGAGTCGGGAGACATCGTGTAGTGCTTCACGATGTCCGGCCAGCTCGGGTCGCTGAGCGCATCGAGGGCTGCAATGTCGATGAGACGCTGCACCATGTCGAGATTTGCTTCCGGATTGCTCCGAAAGAACGCTTCGGCATCGGTAACCTGCGCGCAGGCGCGCGCGGTAACCGCCATCGGTGTTCCCTCGATGCGGATCACTGTGCCGAGGTCTTTCGAGCACCGCCGGTCGCCGGTGGGGTTTTCCTTGACCTCCTCTTTCGGGTAGAGCACTCGCAGCACACCGTACGATGGAGCAGTGCGCACGTCCACCGTACCGTCCTTATGCTTCAGCACGAGGACGTTGCCGCTGGGGCTCGGCAGTGCGTAAACACGGTTTACGAACTGGCTCGCGCTGTGGAGTACTCCGATGCCGCAGAACAGAGCGACGCCGTAGAGAACCATCTCGAAGTTTCTAGCGAACCAGCTTCGCGTCCAGCGGGAGTCGATGTCACGCAGGCCGATGAAGCATGCGCGGCTGACTCCGAACAGGAAACCGGAAATGGCTAGAAACCAAAGGACCGAAAACAACAGGTTCATTGTCGTACCTCCTGGTTGGAACTTCCGCAGCCCAATGCCGCGGCTGTGATAATAGTATAGCATATATAACACATAAAGTCAATATGCGTTTAATCGCACCTTTGCTGTGCATTTTGGCGTGTAATTTAGCTCTGTATGGTGTATACTGGGCCCCAGCGGGGTAGAGGAGAGGTACCTCGGGAGGCTCATAACCTCCAGACGCCGGTTCGATTCCGGCCCCCGCAACAAGTAAAACGAGAAAACCGCCGCAAGGCGGTTTTCTCGTTCTCGGCGCGAGGGAACAAGCGAAGCTTGTGTCCGGAACCAGGTTGTCCATATACAACACCGCGCATATTCTGCGATGCTATAATTTCTCCATAGTTATGAGTATTGATCTAGGTTCCGCTATATGAGTAAGCTGCGTGTGTATGCCGGTGTTCTTCTTGGCGTACTGCTTTTGAGCGTCTTTGCGGTGGCTCCGCTCGACGCCTATGCAGCCGACGGTTCAGGTACAGCGACCGTATCCACGTCGCCGCTCACAACGCTGGTCAATTCGACCGCAAACACCCTAACCTTCATCTTTACCGCTGCAGAATCAATGAACAGCGGCGGTATCACACTCACGGTGCCGGCCGGGTGGAGCACGCCGCAGGGCAGTTCGGGCACGGCGGGTTATACCACCGTGTCTACCACGGGAGTTGTCGGTTCGGTTTTTAATGAAGCGGATAGCATTTCTGGTTGGACGCACAACGTGTCTAGCCCAACCGCCTGTTCCGGAGGATTTTCCGTCGATACCTCTATCAAGCACTCCGGCACGGGTTCTATTAAATGTGCCAACAGCAGCGATTCTAACAATGGCTTGTTTTATTACAGTACGGCGACCGGTCTGAATTGGTCGTCGTATCAGACGATCGGTTTTTGGATCTACTCGAGTGTCGCCATTAATAACGGCGATCTTAAATTTGATTACAGCACGAATACTAATCTCTCAAGCCCGCTCGAGTCGCTCTCTTTGGGCAGCTCCATACCGTTAAATACGTGGACCTATGTCTCTTTCAACTTTGGCGCCACGACGCGCACGGCGGTGAAAAGCTACGGTCTCCATATTGCAAACCTATCCTCTATGCGCAATGCGACCGTCTATGTGGATAGTTTTTCTATCGGCGGCGGGTCGTCGCTCATTCCGACCTTCTCGGGCAATGATATCGTTGTGAGCGCCATCTCGCTTTCCGCAAATCAGACGATCACCATTACCTATGGATCGGGCGGCGGCACGAGCGGCGCCGCTGCGCCTTCAACACCCCAGACGAGCTCTTTTACACTGAAGTCAAAGACGCTCGATTCGGGTACGCTCACGGCCATCGGCACCTCGCCAACAGTGAACGTGATTGATACTACGGCACCAACGGTCTCGCTCACGGCCCCTGCTAATGGCTCCACTATCACGGGCACGTCCGTAGCGCTTACTGCAACAGCGAGCGACAACGTGGCCGTTGGCGGCGTGAAATTCTATATTGATGGCGGTCTCGTGGGTTCTGAAGATACCTCGAGTCCGTATGCGGTTACGCTCAACTCGACGTCCTATGCCGACGGTTCGCACAGCATTATTGCGGTGGCGCGGGACAGTTCAAATAACTACGCAACGTCAACAGCCGCCACTGTCACCATCGACAATACAGGACCTACAGCAAGCAGTGTAGCTTCGACCGCGACGGCCACGACGGAAACGGTCACGTGGACCACCAATGAATCAGCAACATCAAAGCTTGCGTACGGCACATCCTCGGGATCCTACACCTTTGCTACGTCATCCGCGTCTCTTGTGCTTTCGCGCAGTCTCACGGCCACGGGACTTACTGATTCAACGAAGTACTACTTCGTCGTGGTGTCGACGGACGCAAGCGGCAATATCTCAACCTCCACCGAGTATTCGTTTACGACGGCTGATGCTACGGCGCCGAGCGTGAGTTTAACCTCGCCCACCAACGGTCAGGCGGTGTCGGGCACCATCACGCTTGCTGCTACGGCGAGTGACAACGTATTGCTTGCGGGCGTAAAGTTCTATCTCGATGGTGTAGCAATTACCACGGAAGACACGACGGCACCGTATAGTGCTAGCTACAATACGGGCCTTGCTGCGGACGGCACGCACTCGCTTGTGGCCGTGGCACGCGACAGCTCAAATAATTATGCGACGTCAACAGCCGCCAGCATCACGATCAGTAACCCAGGCCCAACACTGACGCTGCTCCATATTGAATCCAATAATGCGAGCACGACTCTTGCAAAGACTGGTGATACGGTGACACTTTCATTTACCTCCGACCAGACGCTTTTAGCGGTGCCTACCACGATTGCAGGTAAGACGGCCACCGTGGCAACCACGTCGGGCACGACCTTCACCGCTTCCTACACCATGACTGATACCGATACGGAGGGCCTCATTGCGTATCTGGTGACGCCGAAAAATCTTTCCGGCAAGAGTGGCTTCGCGCAATCGACGACCACCGATGGAAGCCTGGTGCTTTTCGATCGGACCGCGCCCACAAACCAAAATTCCGTCCTTTCCTCATCAAGCTCTGCGCTTCCGAGCGGAACCGTGTCCATCACTTCCGCGGGTAACAGCACCTATACGGTGTGGCTTGCGCCCGCTGGCACTACTAATTTCTCTGCGGGCTCTACGATGACGAGTGCGGGCGGTACAGCTACCTCCATCACGGCTCCGTCGGCGCCTGGTACCTATTACGTCTATATTATCGACGGTGCCGGTAACGTGTCGCTCGCATCTACTGCGGCAATCA
>OMJE01000029.1 GCA_900299275.1 bacterium
CCTCCTACAAACGCAGCACTCGCGAGCGGACTTATCATCGGGGGGAAGACTGGTCTCGGCAAAGAGTTACAAGATGCATTCACGCGCGCTGGGCTTATTCAGATCGTGGTGCTGTCCGGCTACAACATTATGATTGTTGCCGAGTGGGTGATGGCTGCTCTTTCCTACGCTGTACGTTCGCGTCGCACACAATCAATTGCGGGCGCCATCGCGCTTCTCGTCTTTGTTGGTATCGCTGGTTTTTCTGCCACCGCGCTGCGCGCAACTGTGATGGCACTCATTGCACTCTACGCGCGCGCAAGTCATCGCACCTACGACGCAGGCCGCGCTCTTTTTGTTGCAGCGTTGTTGATGCTTGTGTGGAATCCGCTCTACCTCGCGTTTGATCCAGGATTCAGTCTTTCTGTTGCCGCCACCTCAGGACTCATTTGGCTGTCGCCGCTCATCGAACTAAGACTCGGAAGAATTCGGCCGGCCAAACTGCGCGAAGCGTGTGCTACAACACTTGCCGCGCAGATCGCCGTGCTTCCACTTTTGTTGTACCAAACTGGCATGCTTTCGTTCGTCGCACTTCCAGCAAATATTATTGCCATGCCACTCGTACCTTTTGCGATGGGCGCATCAGCAATCGCAAGCATTGCGGGCATCCTTTTTTATTCCTGGGTTCCAACCATCGGCACCATTCTTGCGCTCCCCGCATCGTTCACCACTTCAGCACTCATTGCCCTCGCCAAAACAATGGCGGCGCTCCCGTGGAGCGCCGCCATTGTTCCTGCCTTTCCTTTTTTGTTTGTTGTCGTTGCCTATGCAGCACTCATTTTGATCGCCTCTTCAAAGCGGCGCTCGATCACGCTCCAGTTGAGATTAGAAAAGAAAGCGTCAATATAATTTTTCTTTTCGGCGGGCACATAGTCAACCATAAAGGCGTGCTCCCACAGGTCGAGGGCGAGAATGATAGGGAGCCCGCCAAGCTGTCCAAGCTCATGATCATTTACAAAAGCTGTTTGCAGTTGCCCGGCAACCGGATCGACATACACAATGACCCAGCCAATCCCGCGCGTACCCGCAACTTCGCGGATATGCCCCTCAAGTCCCTGTGTGGCATAGCGCTCGCTTGCCATGGCTGATAGGGCAGAGGCCGAAAGCGGCACCGAACCTCCCTCAAGCTGGGCGAAGTAGTATTCGTGCAGGCGCATACCATTGAACTCGAATCCAAGGCGGCGACGCAATTCATTGATAGTGTAGGCATTACCTTCGGCATCCGTCTCACGCAAGGCCTGTATTTTGTCCATAATGAGGTTCGTATGTTTTACGTAGGCCTCATAGAGCCCCAGGTGCACCTTAATTTGTTTTTCTGAAAGACCCTCGAGGGCAGGGAGGTTGAATGTTTTTGCGGTGTAGGTCATATACAGGAAGACTAGCACAAAAAGAATCGGCTCCTTTCGGAGCCGATTCTTTTAGATGACCTGAGCTTTCTTAAGAGTGGCATATGCGCCGTTCTTCTTAATGGTCTTAAGACCTTTTACTGAGACATCCACAATAACCGTCTTCCCGAGCTCGGGGACATAAATGCGGCGGCGCTGGAGATTTGCCTTACGGCGGACCTTGCCGGTCGGGTTAAATTGGGTAGCGCGAACACGGTTGGAGTAGCGTCCTCCAATCTGCGTGCTTTTGCCGGTTATTTCGCATGCTCGCGCCATAATTTCAGCATGGTACCATATCCAAAAAAAGCAGCAACTATGCCGACCCTCGACTCGCTCACCACCATATTGTCCTTCATTATCCTCATATTTTCGATTATTTTGCATGAAATAGCCCACGGCTATGCCGCCGACGCCCTTGGCGACCCTACTGCACGCCTCTCTGGCCGCCTTACGTTGAACCCCTTGCCGCACATTGATTTTGTGGGATCGATTCTCGTCCCAGCACTCCTTTTGACCTCAAATGCGCCCATTTTCTTTGGGTGGGCCAAGCCAGTGCCGTACAACCCATACAATTTGAAGAATCAGCGTTGGGGGGAAGCTCTGGTAGCTGGGGCAGGAAGTCTCACCAACCTCGGTATAGCCGTACTTTTTGGACTTTTGGTGCGGTTTGGTCCCAGCGTCGGCCTTTCAGAGAGCATGTTAACCATCGCCGCAATCATTTCGCTCACCAATCTATTTTTAGGCCTATTCAACCTGATTCCATTCCCGCCGCTTGATGGTTTTACCGTGCTACGTGGCATTCTCCCGTGGCAGAGTGCTGCTGGACTTGAGCGTTTTGCCGCCCGCGTACAGACGATGGGTCTTGGCTTCCTGATTCTCTTCCTGTTTATCTTCTCCTATGTCTTTTCTGGGCCCTTCTATGAGTTCGTCATTTACACGTTTAAACGCCTGATTGGAGCTTAACCATTGTTCACGCCCCTGTGTGCGCACGCCCCTGTGTGTGAGGGCGTACTGCTATACTAGTAAGTGATGCAGTACCAAGTCCCGCAGTTCATCGAAGTCGAAGACAAGATCGTGGGTCCACTCACCCTGCGGCAGTTCATTTATTTGGCAGGCTCGGGAGGCCTTGCTGCGCTCTTTTTTACAACACTGCCGCTTGTCTGGGCAGTAATTGTGACGATTCCGTTTGCCGGACTAGGCATAGCGCTTGCTTTTTACCGAATCAACAACAAGCCATTCGCTGAAATACTCGAGGCAGGTTTTTCCTACATCACGGGAAAAAAGTTCTTTCTCTGGAAGAGGGAAGAGAAGACGGTTCAAGCTACGACAGCAGCCGCAATCGCCGCAAAAGAAGCGGAAGCGGCGGCGGCTCGACGCACCCCAAAACTTACGCGAGGCAAACTGAGTGAGCTTGCGTGGTCGATGGACGTCACGAGAAACCCAGGCACGGGCGATCAATCTTAAACAATATGGCCCAAGCATCAGCACCTGCAACACAAAGTTTTGTTCCCGTGAAGGAAGTGCGTAACGGCATTATCATCCTTAAGGATGGTAGCTACCGCGGCCTACTTATGTGTTCTTCCGTGAACTTCGCACTTAAGTCCGCAGATGAACAACGCGCCATCACGCTCGGCTTTCAAAACTTTCTCAACACGCTTGATTTTTCAATTCAGATTGTCGTGAACTCGCGCAAAATGGACCTGCGCCCCTACCTGGCACTCTTGCAGGAAAAAGCAACGGTACAACGAACGGAATTAATGAAAATTCAGCTGCGTGAATACGTGGAATTTGTGAAGACTTTTGCAGATCAAACAAATATCATGACGAAATCTTTCTATATTGTCGTACCCTTTACACCCGCTGTAAGCACCGCTTCAGTCACTGGATTCTTTAAGCGCGGATCCTCTACAGAGACAAGCGCGGCAGAACAGACATCCTTTGAGGAACATCGCCTGCAACTTGAACAGCGCCTCACGCTGGTGGCCACGAGCCTTGCGGGTACGGGCGTTCGTGCTGCACCGCTTGGCACCGAGGAGGCTATTGAACTTTTGTATCGCTCGTTTAATCCTGGAGAGCTTGAAAACCCTATTCGCATAGAAGCATAACCGTATGGCACTACTTAGCTTTTTTAGTCGCAAGAAACCCGAAGAAACCGCCGTTGCCACAGTGCTGCCAAAAGATATCTATGCGCAGGGCGCGCTCGATCTCGTCGACACGATCGCGCCCACGGCGCTCAATATCGGGTCGCGTGAAATACAGCTCGGTGAAAAATTTGCTCGCACGTTTTACACCATTTCCTATCCTCGGTACTTAACAGATGGCTGGTTTGCCCCCGTGATCAACCTCGATAAAGTGCTCGATATTTCTATTTTCATTCACCCTGTGGACACGGAACTCGCGCTCCGATCTTTCCAGAAAAAAGTGGCTGAGGTACAGAGCCAAATCAGCGAGCGCGAAGCAAAGGGTCTTGTGCGTGATCCTCTTCTCGATACCGCCTACGCAGATCTTGAAGCATTGCGCGACAACCTCCAGCAAGCACAAGAGAAGATCTTCGATATTGGTTTGTATTTGGCGCTGTATGGGGACTCGAAGGAAGAGATCGACAAATCGGAAGGGGAAATACACAGCATTCTCGACGCCCGCCTGGTATACACAAAACCAGCGCTCTTCCAGCAGGAGCAGGGCTTCCGCTCATGTTTGCCGCTCGGTAGTGATGAACTTATGGTGCACAGCAAACTGAATTCCTCACCGCTTTCTTCTATATTTCCTTTCGTGTCGTTTGACCTGACCAGCGACCGCGGCATCCTTTACGGCATCAACCGCCACAACTCGTCTTTAATCTTGTTTGATCGTTTCTCTCTCGAAAACTACAACTCGGTTGTCTTTGCCAAGTCTGGTAGCGGCAAAAGTTATTCAACTAAGCTCGAGATATTGCGCTCGCTTATGTTTGGCACTGACGTGATCGTCATTGATCCAGAACGCGAGTACGACAAACTCGTGGAGGCGACTGGGGGGCGCACATTCCACATTTCACTTTCGTCCGAGCACCATATCAATCCTTTTGATCTTCCCGCAGTGAAGGAGGATGAGGATCCGCGCGACATATTGCGCTCAAACATCATCAACCTCGTCGGCCTCTTTCGGCTTATGCTCGGCGGGCTGACGCCGGAGGAAGACGCTGTTATTGATCGCGCTATCAGCGAGACGTATGCCCTCAAAGACATTACGGGAGATTCTGACTTTACCGGCGCGCAGCCGCCACTTCTCACAGACTTTGAGCAGGTACTTTCTGGCATGGAGGGCACGGAGTCGCTCATTGAACGTTTGTCTAAGTACACCAAAGGCACTTGGGCAGGGTTCCTAAACCAGCCGACTAATATCGATATTAAACAGCAGTTTATTGTCTTCTCCGTGCGCGACATGGAAGACGAACTCAAACCCGTAGCCATGTACATTGTCACGCACTATATATGGAATGCCGTGCGCCGCGACATCAAGAAACGCCTTCTTATTATCGACGAGGCATGGTGGATGATGAAGAGCGATGATACGGCATCCTTCCTGTATTCGCTTGCCAAGCGCGGACGCAAGTACTATCTCGGCGTATGCACGATCACCCAAGACGTTGAAGACTTCCTAAAGAGTCAGTATGGTCGCCCAATTCTTACCAACTCTTCAATGCAATTACTCCTCAAACAATCGCCGACCACAATCGACGTCCTCCAGCAGACCTTCAATCTTACCGATGAGGAAAAATATCTACTACTTGAGGCGGGTGTAGGGGAGGGCCTGTTCTTTGCTGGCCTAAAACACGTCGCTATTAAGGTTGTCGCGAGCTACACAGAAGACCAGATCATTACTTCCGATCCGTCGCAGCTACTTGCTATACGGCAAGAAAAAGAGCGCTATGCCGCCAGCGACAAGAAATAGCCCGCCACCCACGATGACGTGGGCGAAGGCCGCGCCCGCGCTTCTCATTAGCTTTATTTTTGACGCACTCAGGTTTGCGTGCGATTTTTTGTGGTTTTTGGGACCCATCATCCTTGGCGCTGGTACTTCTTCTGCCGTGTCGAGCGCTACAGGTAGCCAAGCCGTGGGGCACGCTGTGGGGGTAATTACGACAGGATTAAGTGCTCTAGGAATGCCGTTTTTTATTGCACTGGGGACCATCTTGAGTATGGTTGTCGGCATTTTGGGCTGGTTTGTTCTCTTGTTCGTGATTGTGCTTACTAACGTACGCCTCGTGAAGGATATGTTTCGCAATCCCGCCTACTTTTTACTGTCCCTCGGGATCACTCAGGTCCCGTTTTTAAACACAATTCCTTCGTTAACCATCTCGACCACAAGGCTCTATCGGCAACAGATGAAAAAAGAGCGCGCCGCACTTGCGGCGTGGAGATCAGCACAGGCCACACAAGCTACGGGCATTGCAGAAGCACAAGCACTGCGCGCTGCGCAACTGAGAGCAGCGTATGAGCAAGAGCTCGTAGACGAGGAGGGGTACGAAATCCCCGAATCACAGCCGCAGAACGCATAACACACGCTTGTTCAGTATATACTTCTTGTATGTACTGGCGTCTTGCGCTTATAGCTCTTGCAGCTGCACTGGTTCCCGCCACATCATTTGCACAAATGACCGATGGGTCAAAGCCGTTCACGGTGAGCGTTTCTCCACAGTATCCGCGACCTTTCACATCGGTCACGGTCACGCCCACATCGAACGCGTTGTCGGTCACGAACGCATCGATGCAACTGCTTGTGAACGGCAAACAATTCTACACAGGGAACGCTACACCGGTTCAAGTCTTTATTGGCGCCCTTGGCAGTGTGACAACGATAAAAGCGATTGTTTCCTCCATGGGAACAAAATACGAAACAGTGTTTACCATTCGACCCCAAGATATTTCACTCATTGTCGAGCCAAATTCGAGTGTCCCTCCTCTTTATCCCGGAACAGCGTTTCTGCCAATTCAAGG
>OMJE01000030.1 GCA_900299275.1 bacterium
AAATACTCGCCCGCGGCGCCTTCGGCGCGGCGCACTATTTCATCCCGTGTCATTGGTTCCACGAGTAGCTTCCAGACGACGCGCTCTACATCTTCGAGATCACTCGGCACACTATTCGACGCGGATCCACGCGGCGTAATGTGTAGGGCTTGAAGAATATGTTCGGATTCTGACACGAGCGTGGCACCTAGGCGAATAAATAAATGAGATCCGAACCCGTGTGCATCACCGATGCGATGCGGCACGCACAAAAGCTCGCGATTGTATTCTCCGGCGAGGCGTGCCGTAATCAGTGTTCCTGATTTTGGTCCCGCTTCTATCATGAGTACGGCGTGCGCTAGACCCACCATAAGTCGATTGCGTTGCGGAAAGTAGTACGGACGCGCTCCGGTATCGGGTGCATATTCGGAAAGCAGGCAGCCATCTTTTGCCACAATCTCCTGCGCAAGCGCACGATTTGCACGAGGGTAGAGCACTGTTTCACCAAGGCCAGATCCAGGCACTGCAATCGTATGCAGTCCGGCCGCAAGAGCTGCTTTGTGCGCGCAAGCATCGACACCAAGGGCGAGACCACTCACGATAGACACCGGGTACCCGGCAAGGCCGGCGATGAGTTTCTTGCACGCCTCTTCGCCGTAGCGCGACATTGCGCGACTACCTACCACGGCGAGTAGACGGTGCTCGCTCGTCGGCAACGCGCCACACGCGTAGAGCCGTTCTGGCGTCTGAGGAATTTCCAGCAACTGCTCTGGATAATGCTCGCGCGCGAGTTCGCGAATCTTCATGCTTCTCAGTATAAATGAAACGGACCGCAACAATTGATGGTTGTTGCGGTCCAGTGCTTAGTGCAAATAGTCGGGGTACAGACTCGCCAGTCGACACATGCCGATGCTGCCGGCGATGCCGAGAAAGGCGCCCATCATGCCAACAAAAGTGTTGACAGCCCATGCTACGGTGGGCGAGAGCCCTCGAACGACAAACATGATAATGGCACAAGCCATTAGTGTGATACCCCAAAGAACGAGCAGTTTACAGAAGAGGTAGACCTTTCGATTGCTCGGTGTTGGTGCTGGTGCTGGTCTTTCCACGCTAACAATCCTCCCGTCAGTAATAGCTGATGGAATAATGAAATCGGAGAGCGATTTTGTCAATCACGCTATGCTGTGATACAAGTTGACTTTCCTATAAATAAAGCTACTTTCTGTGCAGATGTCATTACGGGGCCATACGCTGGTATGGCAAGGAGTACCTCATCATGATGATCGTTATTGGCTGCTTGTGTTTGACCCTTTTTCTCTCGGCATCCGCGGGATTTCTGGTGGGAGCGGGGGATCCGAAATCGCCGCCCGCAACAGTCCTGATGCTGGTCGCTATCATGTTCGGCGCACTGTCCGTCTACTCGGCGGGCATTGAGTTTGGCGTGGGGAACGTGACCCACCAGCTCGCCGAGACTGATGCGAATCACTTCGGGTGGACTCACTGGCTGCGCAATGGCCCGATCTATGTGGAAGTGGGCGAAGTGCCCATGCGCGACTCAAAGATCGTGATCATCGCGGAGAAAAGTACGGAGACCGCGTACTGCATCAGGACGAGGCAAGAACTGCCCAAAGGCGACTTCGTCCTCGCAGGAAACCGACTTGTTGCCATGCGCTAACAAGACAGCACCACATACGCCCGCTACCGAATCGCCCCTGCTTCGGCAGCGGGCGATTCTTTTTAGATAAGGCAATAGGAGTGCTATACTAGCGCCACATGCTTGATATTAAATTTATTCGCGAAAACGCGGACATCATAAAAGCCGGTGCTGCAAAAAAATTGATCACGGCTGACATCGACCGTTTGCTCGCCGTTGACGATGAGCGCAAAGCTCTGCGACAAGAAATAGATAATAAGCGCGCAGAACAAAATCGCCGCAGTAATGAGATACAGCGCGCACAGGGCGATGAGCGCGTCAAAATCCTCGAAGCGATGAAGCAGCTCAAGGAGGGTATGGCAGAAGAGGAGGAACGCTACAAAACCGTGATGGAGGAGTGGCAGAAGTTGATGCTTTCCGTCCCAAATATTCCTGACATTTCAGTACCCGAGGGTGAAAGCGATGCTGAAAATGTCGAAGTAAAAACCTGGGGCGAGCCAACCACCTTCGACTTCGCACCAAAGAGCCACGTCGACCTTATGGTGGCTCTCGATATGGCCGACTTCGAGCGTGGCTCAAAAGTCGCTGGTTTTCGCGGGTACTTCCTAAAAAATGACGGCGTACTGCTTGCAAACGCGGTCTGGCAGCTTGCGCTGAAGCACTTTATGTACAAGGGCTTGAAGCCACTCGTTGCGCCATCGCTCGTTCGTCGTGAGACCCTGCTGGGCTCCGGCTACCTGCCACAGGGTGAAGAAGATCTCTACAAGACGCAGGATGGCGACTTTCTTGCCGGCACGGCTGAAGTAGCCACGATGGCCTACTATATGAATGAGCAAGTGGATCTGGAAAATGGTCCAATTCAGTTTCTATCATTCTCACCGTGCTTCCGTCGTGAAGCAGGCGCTCACGGCAAAGACGTGCGCGGCCTTATCCGCGTGCATGAATTTTTCAAATGGGAACAGGTCATTCTATGTAAGGCAGAGCACGATGAGTCAGTCCGCCTGCATGAATTTGTGAATCGCAATACCGAAGAATTCATCGAACAGCTTGGCATTCCGTATCATACCGTTATCAACTGCGGCGGCGATCTTGGCCTTGGTCAGGTAAAAAAATACGATATCGAGCTTTGGGTGCCGGGCGAAAAGACGTATCGCGAAATTAGCTCGGCTTCCTACTTCCATGATTTCCAGACGCGCCGCCTGAATATCCGCTATCGTGACGCGGAAGGGAATCTGCGCTTCGCACACTCACTCAATTCAACCGCCATCCCTACGCCACGCATTCTCGTTTCGATTGTTGAAAATTATCAGCAAGCCGACGGTACCATACGCGTGCCTGAAGCATTGGTACCGTATGTCGGAAAGAGCGTCATCGGTCCCGCGTAATCCTGAGCGTCTCGCCGAGCGTAGACGGAGGCAGCGGAAACGACTCCGCATCGCGTTCGGTATCTTTTGTATCGCGCTTATTGCGCTTTTCATATACGGACTCAATCAGTCATCAGTTCGTGTCGCCCGAATTGAAATATTTGGCACGAGTGCAGAGCTTGAGCCGCTCGTGCGCGGCGCTCTTTCTGGGAGGTATGCTTTCATCATTCCGCGCGATTCCATTATTTTCCTACCAAAGACTGATATACGTGAGCGTATATTGTCCTCGTATCCCTCATTTGCGGCAGTTTCAATCTTTAGAAGTGGCCTCACGAGCATTTCCGTGCGCGTGACACCGCGCACCGCCGTGGCCCGGTGGTGCGGAGATGCGTATGCGCCTACACCGGCCCATGCGAGCACCACAGAACGAGCAACGGAATCGTCGTGCTATTTTTTTGACACGAACGGCTTTGCTTTTGCCACGAGCACAGAAGGAGCACCTCTCAATGATATGCGCCTCTACGAGTCATTTGGCGCCCTACAGAGCCCCGTACCACGTGATCACATACTGCCAAATGCTGACGCAATGCCAAATGTCTTCAAAATGGCACGCGAACTTTCCACGATGGGCGCAATCATCACTGATATTTACATTCATGATGGGCAAGTAGATCTCTACGCAGACGATGGTACGCGCATCATGTATATGCTCGGAAAAGAAACCGCAGCATTCACGGCGCTCAATTCCACGCGCGACTCAGTGGAGCTTGGTTCGGGTGCTATTGAATACGTCGATCTTCGCTTTGATGCCAAACTGTACGTGAAGCGAAAGGGTGCTAGTGTGAATCGACATGCAAACGCAAGCGCCACGCCCTAACTTCTGGCAGTCATTGCCACGTCCATTCTTCGTCATGGCACCCATGGCCGATGTCACCGACCCTGCGTGGCGTGCCCTCGTGGCAAAGCATGGTAAGCCGGACGTTTTTTGGACGGAATTCGTGTCGGCAGATGGCCTCTACCACACGCGCGAGATTCAAAAAATCCCTGATAGTGAAAATCCCTTGATGCGTGATTTGCAGTTCACGAATGACCAGCACCCTATCGTCGCGCAAATATTTTCCAATAAGCCGGAGATGATCACCTATGCCGCAAAGCTTATCGCAGAGCTTGGTTTTGATGGTGTTGATCTCAATATGGGCTGCCCCGACCAGAGCATCGAAAAGCAGGGGGCGGGCGCCTCACTTATGAAAAATCCGGAGCTTGCCGTGTCACTCATTCGCGCCGCAAAGGAAGCAAGCGATCTGCCCGTGTCAGTAAAGACACGCATTGGCTACAACAAAGTAGAGCTCGAAGAATGGCTACCGATGCTCCTGAAAGCAGAACCTGAGGCGGTAACGCTGCACCTGCGCACGCGCAAGGAAATGTCGCTCGTGCCTGCTCGCTGGGAATTCATGAAGAGGGCAGTGGAGATACTCAACGCGCTCGGTTCGACTATTCCGCTCATTGGCAATGGAGATATTCATACAATCGCGCAAGCAAAAGAGAAAATCGAAGAGACGGGGTGTGATGGAGTAATGATCGGCCGCGGCATGTTTGGAAACCCGTGGGTATTTATAGGGCGGACACCGGCAGAGACGCCGCTCGCTGAAAAGCTTTCAGCGCTCACCGAGCTTGCCTATGCCTATGAAAAGCTGTCCCCGCCAAAGCACTTCGCCATACTGAAAAAGCATATTAAGGCCTTCGTAACGGGCTTCGATGGCGCCGCCGAGCTCCGCGCCAAGCTTATGGAAGCAAATACGGCATCCGAGCTCGAAGCTGCGCTGCCGAAGCTTTGACATTTACCACAGAGCGTGTTATAGAAAGTACTGGTCCGGTTCTAGAATCAGTTAGGAGGCAAGGTATGCAAGCAGCGAACGCAGTGTTGTTTGCTGGGTTTCCCAGCGACAACGATCTTTCAAACGAGGACGTGCTCATCGCGATGTGCCCCGAGGAGTTCAAGAGCGAAAATTGCTGGTCCATCTATGCAATGATGCTCTACTTCCACGGTGGCCACATCAGGAACTGGAGCTGGAAGTCGAACGACCTGGCCGTCAAGCAGCACCAGCTCAAGTGCTTCAAAGCGGTGCTCGCCACGTGCGGGTTTCGGCACGAGGAGCGGGAAGCCATTGCTGGCTGGATGCTCTCCGACATGCTCACGACCTGTCCCGAGTACGAGCCCATTCCGCGCGAAAACGCGTGAACAATGTGCCCCTTATGCTCACCCGAGCATAAGGGGCATCTCTTTTGCTATACTCAACTCACTATGGCCCACCAGTCGCTTTATCGTGCGCACCGCCCCAGCACCTTTCGCGACGTTATCGGGCAGGAGCAAGTCACTATTCCGCTCGCCGAAGCGGTCAAAGCAAAGAAAGTGGGCCATGCGTATCTTTTTTCAGGTAGTCGCGGCCTCGGCAAGACATCGGTGGCACGCATTCTTGCGCGGGAGATTGGCTGCACCGAACGTGATCTGTACGAGCTCGATGCTGCAAGCAATAACTCCGTAGACGACATTCGCGCTCTGACCGAAGGTGCGTACACGCTGCCATTTGAATCGCCCTACAAGGTCTACATCCTTGACGAAGTCCATATGCTCTCCAAAAGCGCGTGGAATGCTTTTTTGAAAACACTTGAAGAGCCGCCGGCATATGTCGTATTCATCCTTGCCACCACAGAGCTCGATAAAGTACCGGAGACTGTATTGTCGCGTTGCCAGGTATTTGAATTTAAGAAGCCGACGAGGGCAATAGTCGGCAAAATGCTCATTGCCGTAGCAAAAAAAGAGGGTCACACGCTCGAAAAGGATGCGGCTGATCTTGTAGCAATGCTTGCCGAAGGTTCATACCGCGATGCGCTTTCTATTCTCCAAAAGGCACTCGGCGCAGGACAGGTAGATATTACGCGGGAGATGGTAGCGACCGTCACGGGCGCCCCACGCACCGCGCATGTGCATGCGCTGCTTGATGCCCTTGCAAAAGGCGACCGCGCGCAAGCGCTTGCCACCATCGAGGACGTGGCACGAGCAGATGTTGATATGAAAACCTTTCTCTCGCTCGTGCTCGAGGCATTGCGCACTACTTTGCTCATTCGCTATGCGCCGGAGCTACGCGAGCGATACCAGGAAACCCTTGGGAGCGATGAATATGCAGCACTCGAGCTCGCCGCAAAAGAAAAGGGCATCACGCATGACACTATGCTTGCTTTTCTCACGGCCGCCGACCGTATTCGCTACGCACCTATTCCTGCACTGCCGCTCGAGCTCGCCGTTCTGGAGCTTTTCCCAGCATAGCCGTGCGTACAGAGGCTCCGCTACCGGGGCGAGCATTGTAAAATACCTATATGACTTATTTTCTTACACTTGCTGCAGTGCTGTTCGTATATATGAACCTATGGTTCATTGTGTCGCTTATTAAAAAACGAAACGATGTTGCCGATGTGGGGTGGGGTCTTGGCTTTGTCTTGCTCGCATGGACTTCGCTCTTTCTCTCGGACACGGTGACAATTACGAAGGCTCTTGTGTGCGCGGTGGTTACAATTTGGGGGACGCGGCTCTCATGGCATGTATACACGCGTAATCGGGTAAAAGCGGAAGATTATCGCTACAACGAATGGCGACAAGCATGGGGCAAATCATTTTATATTCGCTCGTATCTGCAGGTGTTTGTACTCCAGGGCATATTGCTATATCTCATCGCGCTGCCCGTACTTCTCATAAACGCGAGCTCGCAGATTGGTCTCGCCACCATTTCTATTGTGGGTCTCGCCGTGTGGACTATCGGATTCTTATTTGAGGCAATAGGGGACGCACAACTAAAAGCATTTCTCAAAGATCCGGCAAACAAAGGCAAGCTTATGATGTCGGGACTCTGGGCCTACACACGCCATCCGAATTATTTCGGCGAAGTGACACAGTGGTGGGGCATTTGGCTCGCCTCGCTCGCCACACCCTTTGGCGCATACGCTGTCATTGGCCCGCTCACCATCACGATACTAATACTGAAAGTTTCGGGTGTGCCGCTTCTTGAAAAGAAAATGGTAGATAATCCTGACTTCGCAGCGTACAAGCGACGCGTCAGCATGTTTATCCCGCTTCCACGACGTACGTAGCAACATACGGACATCTGCAAAAATATGGAGAAATGTTAGACTGAGGCGTATTGCCCGATCGTCTAATGGTAGGACAGCGGCCTTTGAAGCCGTTAATTGGGGTTCGAATCCCTGTCGGGCAGCTTGAGACGCAGTTGAAAGCTGTCCGAAGGAAGCAGAGCTTCCGGCAGGGATTCGAAGGCCGGAGCGGTGTGGCAGCAGCGCTATCACGCCCTGGCATGTGTATTTCCATAATTCACACCATTGTGTTCCGTGCTTTTGACAAGCTCCTACGTGGAGTATTGTGAGAACATGCATCATGCTTCACCTCACGTTACTCATGTAGCTACTGTCCACGATACACATGTCGAGCATCGCACGGCCAACGATCTGAAAATGTTTTGGGTATCACTAACCCTCACCATACCCATTTTCTTTTATTCAGAAATGGCACTGGAGGTTTTCAATATCCGGGGCCCCGAATATGCTGGTTGGCAATACGTCCTACTTCTTTTGGGATCAATCATTTACTTTTACTGTGGCGGAGTCTTCCTCCAAAGTGCCTATCATGAACTCAAGGACCGTCTGCCCGGCATGATGACGCTGGTTGCCATCGCGGTCACCGCCGCGTACGCGTATAGTGCGTGGTCCATTTTTTCGGGTCAGATGCACGATCTGATGTTCGAACTCGCCTCCCTCATCACAATCATGCTACTCGGCCATTGGATCGAGATGAAATCCATTAGTGGAGCGCAAGATGCGCTCAAAGAGCTCTCCAAGTTGCTTCCGGACGCTGCAGAAGTGCTTGCCGATGGAGCGACAAGGTCCGTTTCGCTTTCGGATCTCAAGGTAGGCGATTTAGTGCTAGTGCGCCCTGGTGCAAAGGTCCCCGCCGATGGCATGGTTGTTGAGGGCAGTTCCGACGTAAACGAATCGATTCTCACAGGCGAATCGAAGCCATTACACAAACACGAAGGTGACAAAGTCATTGCAGGTTCGATTAACGGCGATGGTAGTCTCACGGTTACGATAACGAGCGTTGGAGAGAATACATTCCTTTCGGGTGTCATGCGACTCGTCTCAGAAGCGCAGGTTTCGAAGTCGCGCCTACAGCTCCTTTCCGACAGAGCTGCTCGGTATCTCACCATCATCGCTATTATTGCGGGCGGCATAACCTTTGTCGCATGGCTTTTGGCTGGTTTTGGTGTCACTACGGCAGTCGAGCGTCTCGTTGCCGTTCTCGTTATCACGTGTCCACATGCGCTCGGTCTTGCAGTGCCATTGGTCGCCGCTATTTCGACTACGATGGCTGCGCGTAACGGCCTCTTGGTACGTAAACGCCTTGCGCTCGAAGGTGCACGAAACATCGATACAATACTGTTTGATAAAACAGGAACACTTACGACAGGAGAGTTCCGTGTTCAGTCGACAAGCTCGGAAGAGGCACTCATGCTGGCAGCAGCCGTGGAGCAGCATTCACAACATCCCATCGGCAGAACTATTTTCGAGGAAGCAAAGAGACGCGGTATGCAGCCTGTAGCAATCAAGAATTTTACGAACGTATCTGGTGCGGGAGCGCAGGCTGACGTGGAAGGAACGCTTGTATTTGTGGGCCAACGCGGTGGTGAGCATATAATCGTCGAGCAGAACGGACGTGAGCTTGGAACAATTCAGGTTTCTGACACCATTCGTCCCGAGGCAAAGGAAGTGATTTCAAAACTCAAGGCTGCCGGTATAGCCGTGGCAATGATTACCGGCGATTCGCACGAAGTCGCGAAGTCTGTTGCTCAAGAACTTGGCATCAGGGATTACTTTGCTCGGGTACAGCCAGAAGAAAAAGCCGAAAGAGTGAAATTCCTCCAAGCGCAGGGCAAAAAGGTAGCTATGGTAGGGGATGGCGTAAATGACGCTCCCGCGCTTGCACAATCCGATCTCGGCATCGCTATCGGTGCGGGTACGAACGTGGCGATAGAGTCTGCAGATATTATTCTCATAAAAAACGACCCACGCGATATTCCCAAAATTTTTAATCTTTCCCGTCTAACATATCGAAAAATGGTACAGAACCTGTTCTGGGCAACTGGATACAACGTGATTGCGGTACCGCTCGCCGCCGGAGCACTCGCGTTCAAGGGAATAATTCTCCAGCCTTGGCTCGCGGCAGTTTTCATGTCGATCAGTACGGTGATCGTGGCCATTAACGCGGTTCTGCTACGTAACAAAACCATATAAACCTGCGTGAGATTTATCTATCTATTACCGTAGTGGCATGTATCACATATATATCATCCGCTGTCGCGATGGGTCGCTCTATACCGGCATCACCACCGATCTTGCGAGGCGCCTCGCCGAGCATCAGTCCGGCAAAGGCGGCCACTATACTCGCGCCCATGGCGCCAAAAGCATCGTCTATAGCGAGCCGCACCCTGACCGCAGTAGTGCTTCGCGGCGCGAGGCGGCCATCAAGAAGCTCTCACGCGAGGGTAAAGAGAAGCTCGTCGATGGCCGAGCTTCGTGGTAGCGTGAGAAATGGCAGAGCGTAAGGCTTCAAACGGCGCGAGCGCGCCGCGCGATACGATCGTGCGATTCGACCACGTATCGTTCGAATACGGGCACAATCATCCAATTCTCAACGAGGCGAGTTTTGCGATGCGCAAGGGAATGAAGCTCACCGTTATGGGGCAAAATGGCGCAGGTAAATCGACCCTTTTTAAGCTCATCACAGGCGACCTCGCACCCGAAGACGGCAAAATACAGCTCCTTCAGGGAACAACGATCGCCATGGCGCGACAGGTGATGCCGCGCCCGCTTCTCGAGGTTACGGTGCGCGAATTCTTCCAGGCGAGCTTCACGACCACGGTCTACGATATCGATCCGCGCATCGACGAAGTACTCGAGATTGTGCAGCTGGTAGCGCCGAAGGACCGTCTGGTGAAGAGCTTCTCGGGCGGTCAGCAGGCACGCCTCCTACTTGCGGGTGCGCTCATTCAGGATCCTGATCTGCTTTTGCTCGATGAGCCGACAAATAATCTCGACACGGCCGGCATCGAGCATCTCACAAGCTTCTTGCAGCACTACAGCAAGAGCTGCCTTGTGATTTCGCACGACGCCGAATTTCTAAACGCCTTTACCGACGGCATCCTGTATCTCGATGTGCATACGCGCACCATCGAGCAATATGTGGGCACGTATTTCGATCTGCAAAAGGAGATCCTCGCACGTATCGAACGCGAAAATCGCAAGAACGCTCAATTTGCTAAAAAAATTCAAGACAACAAAGACAAGGTCAACTACTTTGCTGCCAAGGGCGGCAAAATGCGCCTCGTTGCCAAGAAATTACGCAACGAGATAGAAGAAATGGAAGAAGAGAAGGTGGATGTGCGCCGCGAGGACAAGACTATTCGCCCTTTCACGATTCCGGTTGAGCAGGGTCTTCAAGGCGACATTCTCACCATCACTTCAGTGACCGCCATTAATCCCAAAACGCACAAGCCTCGCATTGTGAAGAAGTCGCTCACATTGCGACGCAACAAACACCTTTTGCTCACGGGGCCAAACGGTGCAGGAAAGACGACGCTGCTCGAGGCTCTCGCAAATGGCACCGCCGAGGGTGCTGCTATCTTGCCCAGTGTGCGCGTAGGCTACTATCGCCAAGACTTCACCACATTAAATTTCGACCACACGGTCTATGAGTCACTTATGAGCGCCATGCCTAAGCAAAACGAAGAGAAAATGCGTTCGACCGCTGCGGGCTTCCTGATTACTGCAGACGTTATCGGCAAGAAGATTGGCGTCTTGTCAGAGGGGCAGAAGGGTCTCGTCGCCTTCGCGCGTCTTGTGCTCGAAGCGCCAGGGCTCCTTATTCTCGATGAGCCGACTAATCATATAAACTTCCGCCACATTCCTGTGATTGCCCAAGCGCTCGACAAGTACGAAGGCGCAATGGTGCTCGTCTCCCACGTGCCCGAGTTTGTACGCTCAATACGCATCGACGACACGCTTGATCTGTCTGCATAGGCCGCGACACTCGCAGCGCACACACATAGATACAAAAGAAAGCGGGCCCGCGCTGCGCGCGGGCCCGTGTTTTTCTAGATGTCATCTTCTCGTTCCTTGTCCCGAGTCCGACCTTTGCGGTACACATTCTCGATCGCCCTCATCACAAGGACGTGTGCCTCGAGTTGTTCGGGGCAGGGGTCGATGCCGCAGAGCGCCGTATCCCACGGACTTTCGAGGTGTTGCCGCGTTTGGCTTACCTCGTCTTTCGCGCAGTTTGGACCGCTCTGCAGCGGGCACAGCGACACCGCAAACTGACAAACCTCACCGTCACCGAAGTTCTCGATGATCGAGACCCAGTAGCCAGTGATCATGCCTCGGTACTCCACCAGCCGTGAGCCTTCGGGGCCCACAAAGGGGTCTCCGCTCACGCGCATCAGGTTTTGTTCTGCCGAAACGGGCATACCGTCGACTACACATGTGAAAATGAGCCACAAAAGCACTCGAATGATTCGCATTGGCGCACCTCCTTATCCGCGCCTAGCATGCGCCTCTGCCGATAGGCAGTCAATAGCGTCTCACACGCTGGTGTAGCAGAAGAGCAGAAGACCTTGTCACGGTAGGCAAGGAGCGTAGGATACAGGCAGAATAGTTCGGCTACGGCCGGAGGAGTGCACATTGTGGATACAAAGAAGATCCTAATCATTGGAGCATTTACAAACGGAGAGGCTGCCAAAGACGAGTTCGCCATACGGCAGTACTGGGGAGCGACGGAAGTGGAGTACTGCGGCAGCAACGGTCGCGTGGTGGCACGGCTCACGCACGGCCCCGCGCTCGCCGTGGTACCCATCTACAACTCGATCGTTGGCGAGATCACGGAGGTCACGCACGCCATCGAGGCTGCGCGCGCTTCCGGGTACACCTTCAGCGAAGTGGACCGTATCGATCTGCCGATCAACCAGTGCCTCATGTCGCCGCGCTACGTGACGCAGGCGTCAGAGATGAAGCAGGTGTTCTCGCACAGAGAGGCCTTGAGACAGTGCCGTGGCTACCTGACCGCACTTGGGATCAGCCGCGAACACCGCTTCGAGTGTCCTTCAACGGGAGCTGCAGCGGAAGCGGTGGCGCGACTGCACGCAGACGACGACGAGCACTTCGTGGCGGCAATCGCCCCGCGTGCGGCGGCGGCACACTATGGCCTTCGGCTTCTCGCCGAGAACATCCAAGACGATCCGAAGGCGTTTACCACCTTCATCCTCATCAAACATGCCGGACCCGACGATGCGTAGCATCGTCGGGTCCTCCTTTTTTTTGGTAATTCAGCAAGTAAAATAGGAAACCGCCCTCAGGAAGTAATTGATGAGGCCGGCCTCGACGTGGACGAGGCATTTGAAGTTTGGCAGGAACGGTAAGAAAAACACCGGCGGGCCTTTGGCCTGCCGGTGTTTTTGCATTGTGCTTTCTATTCTCGCTACTCCTTTGCTGGCTCGGTGCCGTCGCTCCGCAAATCGGCCATCGCTTCTTCTTCGGTCTCGTGGAAGCTGATGTTTTTGCGATCAGAAAGGGCAGAAATAATTTCGCCCGTGAACTTTATCTTGATGTCCGTACCAAATACGGCAGTCTTTGATACGTATGGTCGATTGTTTTTCTCAAACTCAGCGAGCAGCATAATGCCCTCCGGCGAATACGCCCTATCGAGCTTCGACACATCGACAAGCACGGGAAGCGGACGCAGTGCTTTTTCTGATTCCTCTCGTATTAGTGCTGCTGCGTCTTGTAGATCGGTCTTCAACTGGGGAAGCTCCGTATCCGTGATATTGCCCTGTAGCGTTAAAAGAATAATGCCATCGCGCCCAATGAATGATGAAAGCGGGTGTGTACTCATACTGCTAGTATACCGTACACACCAATCGCGCAAGCAGAGTGGCGCACACTCGTGGTACGCTACAAATGCACATGAAAGACAAGGTGATGCAGCTCACGGTGGAGGCACGCAAACGCCCGCACGCTATGGCGGCGCTCGGCGCCTTTTTCATTGTGGGTACGCTTTTATTTTCAGACCTCGGCGCGGTGTACTACCGCGCAGGCTCCGCGGGCATGGCAGCAGTACTTGAGTCGGTACAACCGCAACTCGATGAAAACGACTATGACGTGCGCATGCTGAAACTCGCGCATATTGCTCTTTCCACCTCTACCTCCCCAAGCGCCCTCCTAGCCTCTACCACAGGCCGCCTGTGGCCCGTGAAGGCCGTGTATCCAAACGTGGGTGCTATTTTGCCTTTCAAACGAATCGTGGCCTACTACGGCAATTTTTACTCGAAGGGCATGGGCGTGCTTGGCGAATATCCTACCGAACAAATGCTCACGATGCTTCAAAACGAAGTTAAAAAGTGGGAAGCGGCCGATCCGTACACGCCGGTGGTACCCGCCATTCACTACATTGCCGTCGTGGCACAAGGGACACCGCAGCGCGATGGTACGTATATCTTGCGTATGCCTGATGATCAGATTGAGCACGCTCTCGATCTCACTCATCGCCTGAACGGCATACTCTTTATCGACGTGCAGGTGGGCAAGAGCACCGTGCAAAAAGAAATACCGCTGCTCGAAAAATATTTGAAGATGCCCGAAGTGCACCTCGCCATTGATCCTGAATTTTCTATGAAAAATGGTGACGCGCCAGGCCGCGTGATCGGCACCATGGACGCTAGTGACGTGAACTTTACGGCAAATTATCTCGCCGGCCTCGTGCGGGCGAATAATTTGCCGCCAAAGATCCTCATTGTGCACCGCTTTACGCAAAATATGATCACGAATTACAAGCGTATCGAGCCGCTGCCAGAAGTGCAGATGGTCGTGAACATGGATGGCTGGGGCACCAAGGAGAAAAAGAAGGGCACCTATCGCTACATCGTGGCTCCAGAGCCGATTCAATTTACGGGCATCAAACTATTTTATAAAAACGATACGCGTGCGCCTTCTACCGGCATGCTCACCACGAGCGAAGTACTCGATCTCCAGCCAAAACCTATCTATATTCAATATCAGTAGCACAGCGTGTTTTGCATTCGGGTACCCCTATGGCATCATTAGGAGCATATGGAAAATAATAAATTGTTCTTACCCATTTCAGTGTTAGCAGCGGGCTTACTCATTGCCGGTGCCGTCGTCTATAACGGTCAACGTTCTGCGACACCGCCAGCAGGTGATACGGGCGGCGCAAAAGTGACGATGAGCGCGAAAGAAATCGACGCCACCAATCGTCCATTCATCGGTAACGCCGATGCACCGGTCGTGATGGCTTTCTGGAGTGATTTCCAGTGCCCGTACTGCAAGCAGTCTGAAGTAGGCGGTGTGAAGCCACTCGAAACAAAAGGCATGAAGGCCGCATTTCCGGACATTGTGAAGAACTACGTCGAGACCGGAAAGGTGAAGATCGTCTTTATGGACTTCCCATTCCTCGGCCCTGATTCAATGACTGCAGCAGAATACGGCCGCGCTATATGGAAGCTCTATCCGGCGCAATATGACGCATGGCGCACGGCTATGTTTGTGGCACAGGATGACGAGAATGCTGGCTTCGGTAATGAGGCAACCATCAAGACACTTACCGCAAAGATTGCGGGCATTGATGCGGCAAAAGTTGCTGCTGACGTAGCCGCAAACAAGGCAGCCTATGATGCCCTTATCGCCGACGATCGCGCCATTGCGGAGAAAGCAGGCGTATCTGCAACGCCAACCTCGCTCGTGGGCAACAAGCTCATTGCAGGCGCGTATCCCTATGACGCATTCAAGCAGGCTATCGACGCCCAACTGAAATAACTAAAACAAGAGGGAAGCACAATGCACCGGCGCCGCAGGCGCCGGTCTTTGTTTGTGCTATCGTTTTGGTATGACCCTATTATTTCATTGGATACTTGGTGCCGTTGCCTTACTCATAACCACGCAGCTTATTCCGGGAACCTCGATTACGCTCGCGAGCGCAGCCATTGCGGCCGTAGTCCTTGGCGCCCTGAACCTCTTTATCCGCCCACTGCTCATCATTCTGACGCTGCCTATCAATATCATCACGCTCGGTCTCTTTTCGATCGTCATCAATGGCCTACTCGTGTGGTTTACGGCAGCAGTCGTGCCAGGTTTTGTGGTACCAACCTTTGGCTCGGCGCTCCTTTTTGCGCTCATCCTGACCATCATCAACTGGGTCTTCATGAGCTGGCAGAGCTAGCACAAAGAAAAGGCGCCTTCCCGCGAGGGAAGGCGCCTTTTTGTTACGCCCGGACCCATTCAGCCAGAGGCTGAATGACCCATTCAAAGACCGCGTAGGTCGCCATGACCGTCAAATAGAGCCCGAGCACCAGTTCAACCTTGCTCTGTCGCCTCGACGTTTCCACCATGCCGTGCCTCCTACTCTTCACCTGAAGCAGAAGCTACACCCGCGAAAAAAAGCGTCAAGCACTGGGCGGTGCAGAACGTTTCTTGTGGAGTACATATTCGCGTGCAACAGGTGCCAGCGATAGCACAATGATTACAAGCATCATTGGCAGCAAATAGTGCTCGCTGTTTGGCAACAGGGCGCCGAGGAAATAACCAAATAGCGTCACCCCGCCGCCCCACAAGACGCCGCCAACGACGTTATAGGAAAGAAATGTTTGATAGCGCATCGTACCGACGCCGGCGAGCATTGGTGCAAGCGTGCGGACAATGGGCACAAAACGCGCCAGAATGACGGCGCGCGCGCCATACGTTTCAAAAAAGTGCTGGGTGCGGTGAATGTATTCGTGTTTGAAAAAACGATTGCTCGGTCTGCGGAGCAAACGGCTACCCAACCGGGATCCTGTCCAGTATCCTACGGAATCACCAAGCACTGCTGCTAGGACCACGGTTGGCACAAGAATCCAGATCTGGAGCCATCCCGTACTCGCGAGAAAACCGGCCGCAAAGAGTAGGGAATCACCGGGCAGAAGAAGGCCAATGAGTACACCACTTTCAGCAAAGATAAATGCCGCCACACCCAGGTAGCTGCCTGCTTTGACGAGCCCCATCATGTCCGCTGCTATCCACGCGCGTACGAGTTCTTGCATATGAGTGAAGTATACCCCGGCAGATACCGTGTCGCAGTTGTCATTTGTCCACGATTATCAAGACATAACTAAATACTGGTATATCTAACGGGGTATACTAGAGAAAATGGAAACGCCGCGGCAATTTTCGTCTCCACAGGAAGAGCTCGATTATTTGCGCGCACAAGTAGCGCAGCGCGAGGCAGCACTTGCCGCACACGAGCGCACCCCCGAAGCTCGTACGCAGATCATCGCCGAACAAGTGACCGCGCATCACGAAGCGCCGGCAACCGTACTTGCGCCACAACATGCCATGCCGAAAGAGGCGGTACGCAGCGCTGCCGCAGATATCATCGCCGAACTTGATCTCGGCGACACGGAGGCAGTGGTACGCAGCCTCGTACAAACGCTGGATACGCAAGGTGCGAAAAATGCCCTCGCCGTGGCTGACCGCCTTGGCAACCCACAGGCATTTGATGATTTTCATCGATACTTGGTCCGCCGCATTGCCTCCGGCATGGACACGACAGGTATCGACGAGCGCGCTCCTCGCTTTCAAGCGCTCAAGATGACACTGTATGAGATCGCTCTGCCGGCACCGAAGGATACCGAGCAATCACGCGCGAAACCGCTCAAAGAACTCGTCTCGGGTATGGAACAGTTTTATGCCGGCATGCTTTCCGTGGAGGAAGCCACGCAAGGCGAGCCGAATTACTTTGCGCTGGAACTCGCGATTCCTGCAAACAAGCCCGAACTGCAGTTTTATGCAGCCGTACCAAACAGCAAGCGCAGTCTTTTTGAAAAGCAAGTGGTGGGCATATTTCCCGACGCGCACATAGAGCAGCAACCCTATGACTACAACATCTTTGTGGACGGTGGCACTTCATACTCTGCAGTCGCAAAGCTCGCCGATTATGCTGCATTGCCAATCAAGGATTACACCGAATTCGATATTGATCCTTTGAATGCGATTACCAGCGCCTTCTCAAAAATCGAGCACATGGACGAAGGAGCGGCACTCCAGACCATCATCGAGCCGCGGGGCGGTCGTCACACAAAGCATTTTGCAAAGATCTTGGCGGAACTACGCAAAGGCGTCAAGAAAAATGAAGCGTTTAAAACACCGGAGACGCTCATGGGGGAATTCGCTCACGATATAGGCAAAATGCTTTTTTCGTCGACACCCAAGGATACTGAAAAAGCCAAAGAATCCGAACAGCGCGAGATAGAGGCAAACAAAATTTCTATTGAGCAGGTGGAGCGTAAAATTGCTTCGCCAATCGTGGGAGTGACGATACGCGTCGCCACGAGCTCGAAAGATCCCGAAAAAGCGCGCCAGACACTCACCGAGCTCGAGTCCGTGTTCAATCAATTCTCAAATACGCTCGGCAATCGTATTGAGTTTAAGCAAACCGACGCCAAGCATGCGCAGAGCGTGCTCGACGATTTTTCATTCCGACTTCCCGACGAAGGCATGCCGCTCTCCTTACGTGAGCTCACCACGCTGTACCATTTCCCATCGGCGGGACTCGAAGGCACACCGCACTTGAAGCAAGCACGCTTCACGCACGCTCCGGCGCCACTCACCCTACCGCAAACGGGCGTCTTGATAGGCACCAATGAGTATCGCGGTCGCACTACTAACGTGCACCTGGATCTACAAGACCGTTTGCGCCACCTCTACGTGATTGGTCAGACCGGTACTGGTAAAACGAGCCTTCTGAAGGCAATGATTGCGCAGGACATAAAGAATGGCGAGGGCTGCTGTTTTATCGATCCGCACGGCACCGACATTCTCGATATCTTGGGCTGCGTGCCTCCCGAGCGCTACAACGACGTTATTTATTTTGATCCGGCAGACCTTTCGCGGCCCTTCGGTTTGAACTTCCTCGAGTACGACATAACCCGACCGGAACAAAAAACGTTTATTGTGAACGAGCTCTTAATGATCTTCCGCCGCCTCTACGGCGACGTGCCGGAAAGCATGGGCCCAGCCTTTGAGCAGTATTTCCGCAACGCCACACAGCTTGTAATGGAGGATCCATCGAGCGGCTCAACGATTCTCGACATTGTACGTGTGCTGGCAAACAAAGAATTCCGCGACTTGAAGCTCTCGCGCAGTATGAACCCGATCGTGAATCAGTTTTGGACCGACATTGCCACGAAGGCTGAAGGGGAGGCGTCGCTCCAAAACATTGTGCCGTGGATCACGAACAAATTTGACGACTTTACCGCAAACGATTATATCCGTCCGATCGTAGGCCAGCAGCAGTCATCGTTTAAATTCCGCGACATTATGGACAACAAAAAAATCCTGCTCGTGAACCTCTCGAAGGGACGCTTGGGCGAGAAAAATGCAAACATCATCGGTCTTATTCTCGTTGGCAAGATCTTTATGGCGGCACTCTCGCGTGCCGATAGTCCTGGCGTCGATCTGCCGCCGTTCTACCTCTACATCGATGAGTTCCAAAACATAACGACTGACTCGATACCGGGCATTCTTTCGGAGGCTCGCAAGTACAAACTTTCACTGAACATCGCGCACCAATTCTTGAAGCAGATCGAAGAGCGCACGCGAGACGCTGTCTTTGGCAACGTCGGTAATATGGCCGTGTATCGAGTCGGTGAGGAAGATGCGGAGTTCTTTGCAAAACAGTTTGCTCCTACGTTTACCGCCCTCGACTTCGTTAATATAGAAAATTACAACGCCTACGTGAGAATTTTAGCGTCGGGCGTGCCTCAGCCGCCCTTCGATATGCACTCGGCGCCTCTGCCGGTGCCAAACAAAGACCAGATTGCAGACCTTATACAGCTGTCGGCTCTGACCTACGGTCGGGACCGTGCTACAGTAGAAAACGTGATACGGGAACGTTACCTTACTAAATAAGAATTCATATGCCTGAGTCATTAAAAATGAGCTCGAAGGAAACGCCACTTCAGCAGCCCACGGATACGTTCGCAGAGCGTAAGCAAGCGCTGCGCGCTGAAATAAGCAGACTCTCGGAGCAAGAAAAACATCCTCAGGAGGGTTGGACCGACCTCAAACAAACTGAAAGTCGGCCTGAAGTGATCGGGCGCCTTGAAGACGAACTCATAGCGCTCGAAAAAGAAGAAGCCTCGGCAAAGCTCTCTGCAGAACGCAGCGGACGCATATCGGAAATCCGCGCTCAAATTAAAGATCTGGAGCAGCGCGCCGGACATCCGATTCCTGGGGCACTGAAGGAGGAAGGACTCGAGGCTCAAATCCTCAAACTCGAGGATGAATTGCGTGCCCTTGAGCAGGGACAAAAGGTCATTCCTCAAGCGAGCACGCCTGTGCAAGAGATGCCGCAGCAGGCTGTGGCTGAGACCACTCCGACGCCGCCTGAGACCACCAGAGAAATGCAACCAGAGGCTCCCGAACCTACACCAGAAGCAAAAACTGAAGAGGGCGGACCAAGATGGGAGAAGGAATATCTCGACTATCACGATTCGGCTAAGGCTGAGGCACCATCACCCGAGAAACCATCACCGGCACCGGCACCAGAAACTCCTGCACCTGCTGCCACGGTGGAGACACCTAAAGAAAAGATGCCCGAGCTTTCTGGCGTTGATCCCATGGCGTATTACGGATTTGAAAAAACGCCCGAGCCTGAGCAACGTCCTGACCTTACCGGTGTCGATCCGCTTGAGTACTATGGCTACCGGGGCGCAGAGCTCGACGAACAAGCAAAAAAACTCGGTGATGAAGAGGCTTCCTGGATTCGTGGCATCGGCGAGCAGTACAACAAGATTCCATTCAAATATAAACTAGCCGCTGGTCTGACGATGGGCGCAGCCGCAGCATTTGGAGCTGCATTTGCCGCCCCCGTAGTGCTCTATACCGCGGTGTGGGGACTTGCTGCACAACGCGTGGCAGGCGGTCTTGGCATGTTCGTTAAGTTTGAAGATCGTCTCATCGCTACACAAAGCGAGACGCACGGCATGAGCAAAAGCGAGCGCCAAGCCTGGGCTGCAGCCCAGTCACTCGTGTATGGCGCTCTTATGGGCCGAATCGTGCAGCTGGGTGTTGAGGCGGCAGGAGACATTCTCCATACCGATGCTGTGCACGGCTGGATATTGGATCACTGGCCACACGGACACGAATCATCGGGCGGCGTACCTGTTCCACCACCAGAGACAGTAGCACCACCCGTCGCGCCACACGTGGAAATGCCTCACATCGACGTTCAGGCATCACAGGGCCACGGCTATGAATTCATGATGAAGCGCGTCTGGGAACAGTTGCAGGACAAGCATCTTGATCCTAGCCAGTTCCCAGAGAATTCTGACATTCATCGACTACTCATGACTGACGCGGGGCATATTGATCAGGTGGTTCACCAACTAGCGGCAGATCCTCAGCATCACTTCTACAATCCCGATGGTACCAGCGTACTCATGCGTCCTGATGCACATATGACACTCGGTGCCGATGGACAGCTTCACATAAGCGACGCAATGCATCCTGATGTGGTACATGCACCCGAGGGCGCTCCTACAACACCGCCGTACCATCCGGAGCAACCAGCACCAGCGGCAGCCCCGGAGCAGGCACCCATCGACGCAGGTCAGCATACAGAAATTCTGACAGATGATGCTGCGCCTCTCGCAGGAGTAGAAGCCATTACAAATAGTCACGGCTTCCCGGTTATAGAATCGCAGTCCCATATCTATACCGGTGTCGCGGGCAATGCAAACACGCTCTACGCCTACGGCGGCTCAGCCGCAGAGAAAGCAGCGCTGATTCGCGACTTCTTTGCGAATCCCACAAACGCGAATAATACTATCTTGAGCTCGGACGCAAATGGACAGTATGAAATTCCGTTCTCACTCGCAGAAAATGGCGAGATTGTAGCTGGGCAGCCTCTGCGTAGTGGAGGACTCTTTGGATTCTTCGGCTCATTTGCTGCAGCACCAGAGCCAAATGATTTGGGAAGTATTATTCAATAGCCTATAATCCATAACATATGCCTCAAGATGAACTAGCAAAGCAGGTAGCCGCCGATCTCGGCATCAGCGAGCTTCCGCCTGAAAAGCAAAAAGAATTAATCGCACAGTTTGGCGAAATCGCCCTTAAGGCTGCCACGATAAACGTCATGAACAAGATGTCTGCCGAGCAGCGCACGGAATTTATGCAGCTCGCGCAGGCGGGCGACAGCTCTGCCGTGCAGGCCTTTCTCGATAAGAACATACCGGATCACGAAGAGATTGCTAAGGCAGCAGTTGCTGACGAACTGACGCGCTTTAAGGAAGTTACTAAATCTAGCACGTAAGAGGGTATGAAAACCACAGAAACCGCTATCGCAGTTGCACTCGCGCTCGTTGTTGTAGCCATTGCGTTCTTTTATCCCCGTTTGCTGCCATTTACGGCGCCGCAGACCGCAGCAATTAATCAAACATCTGAACAACCACCAACTATGCCAACCGAGAACACCGCAACACCAGAACTTCAAATACTCGATACTGTCGCAGGGTCGGGGCAAGAGGCAAAAGCCGGCGATACCGTGACAGTGAATTACGTTGGCGCTCTTGAAAACGGCACCGTCTTTGATGCGTCTTCGAAGCATCCTGAAACAGCAAAAGGGTTTACCTTTAGTTTGGGTGCAGGGCAAGTCATTAAGGGATGGGACCAGGGCATTGTCGGTATGAAAGTGGGCGGAAAACGCCGCCTTGTGATACCGGCCGCATTGGCTTATGGCGATCGTGCTGTGGGCGGAGTAATTCCTGCAAACTCGACGCTCATATTCGAGGTTGAACTACTTTCAATCAAGAAATAGTCGACACGCAACGTGCAAAAAGAAAACGGGCGCTGGTTCAATTGAACCAGCGCCCGTGGTTCTACAGGGTGGTGCCGTATCTCAGTACGGACTCTTCTGCAGAACGTGGATCTTGTACTGTGGGAAAATGACCTCGAGCATCTCGCGGCCGCAGTTCTCGAACGTGTAGGTCTTGCCGCCCAGGGTGATCACCCCGTTAGCAAGGCCTGCCACGCCCGTTGCCGCTGCGCCGTATCCTCCGTACGAAAGGAACGCAGGTGCGCCGGGAAGGGCTTGCGAGCCCGCACCGACACCCACGAACCCCGCGATGGAGTACAGCACGCCGCTCGACAGAACGAGGACGAGGTCGTTCGGCCGCGCCGTCTTGGTGTAGATCCTGCAGACTGCCTCCGTCCGCGCCACCGCTTGAAGTTGCTCGGCGGACAAGTCGCCACGAACGATGAAGTTGAGCTTCATCCGGTCGCGGGCCAGGAGCCATTCGGGCGCCTGCTGATCGTGAGCGACGATTGTCGCCTGCGATCCGTCGGGCATCGTGATCGGAATCCGAGTCAAGGTTCCCGGGCCAAGACAGCCCGAGATAAGGACTACTGCTGCCATGGCAGCGAAGTGCGCTTTCATTTTCTGTACCTCCGTTGTATGGCTAACTCGATATGAGCTAGCGAACCATCTCGGTACAGTATTACACATTCTACAGATTTGTCAAAGCATTGCATAACGCGTTATGCTGTCTGTAAATGAGCCCTATTTCATTAGCTATTTTTGCCCGCGACGGTAAAGCGCGCGCTGCCACGCTCACCACGCCGCACGGCGTGATTACTACGCCTGCTTTTTCGCCCGTGGGCACAAAGGCCAGCGTAAAAGGCATAGCTCCCGACCTTTTGACGCAAATTGGCGCGCAAGTAGTGCTCGCAAATACGTACCACCTTTATCTGCAGCCTGGTGAAAAGATCGTCGAGCAAGCGGGAGGACTCGGAAAATTTATGGGGTGGAGCGGTCCTACCATGACGGACTCGGGTGGCTTTCAGGTATTTTCACTTGGGGCGGCCTTTGGAAAGACTATTTCTAAATTTACTAAAGGCGACGAGATTGGCGAAACCACGGAAAAGAAAGAGCAGCTTGCCGTCTATGATGAGGACGTTGCAAGCAAGCATGGTCAGCTTGCCGTGATCGACGAAGAGGGCGTCACATTTACGTCACACCTCGATGGCTCGCTCCATCGCTTCACTCCGGAACGCTCCATAGAAATTCAGCAAGCGCTCGGCGCGGATATGTTTTTTGCCTTTGATGAGTGCACGTCGCCGACCGAGCCATATGCGTATCAAAAAGAAGCTATTAACCGCACGCACCGCTGGGCAGAACGAAGCTTGAAGGCGCATCGACAAAACTTACACGCGCGCGAGAAACAAGCGATTTTTGGTATCGTGCAGGGCGGTCGACATGAAGACCTCCGCCGCGAAAGCGCTAAAGAGATAGCCTCGATGGGCTTTGATGGTATTGGTATTGGTGGATCATTCAGCAAGGAGGATATGCGCGGCGCTTTGCAGGCTGCAATGGGGGAGTTACCTGAAGAACTTCCTAAACACTTTCTTGGTATAGGCGAGCCGGGCGACATTCTCGAAGGCATTGCAAATGGCATTGATCTTTTTGACTGCGTCGCGGCAACACGCATTGGACGTCACGGATCTATCTACACGCGCCGTGGCATCATTCACCTGACCGGCGAGAAATACAAAAATGATTTTGGTGCGCTCGACCCAGAAACCTTCATTCCCGGCACCGAGCCCTACACACGGGCCTACATAGCACACCTGATCAGAGCTAAGGAGATGTATGGCTCGATTATCTGTTCGCTCCACAACCTTGGATTTATTTTAAAACTCGTCGACGATGCACGCCAAGCGATCATTGATGGACGCTTCGAGGCATTTCGCACAGAATTTACCCGGGACTATTACCGACAATAGAAAACGGCGGGGGCACGAGGACCCCGCCGCTACGCCAGTGGGACGTTCTTCTTACTCAGTGCTTCGTGCAATGTTCTGACCTCGCATCACGGTCCGAATAAATCATGGTGAGCGCCTGACAGATGCATTCGAACAGCACCACATCAATGATCGAAAGATCACGGACGCGTGCTGCCAGATACAGAAACCAGAGTTGCGGTGACACACCAATGCTCGGCAGACCGATTTCGAGCTCGCCAGTACATTCTGCCAGTGGCGTATCGTTTTCGAGACGCGCAACAATTCTGAGCCCGGTAATACGAATGACTGGTCGCTCATCATGTCGTTCGACCCAATCGAGCATATGCACTGCGCTTGGACAATTTGCATCAATGAACATCTTTCGGGCTTGCTGCGGATGCGGCAGTGGCCGGTCAAACTCATGCTCCTCGATGACGAGTGCATTCAAACGGCCCCACTTATGTTCCGTATCTAAGAACGTTGGTGAAAAGAGCTCTGCGTCATACATAGCGCCTCCTTGGTTGGCGGCCCTCGCGAAACATCTCTTGTGAGCGTATAATATACTGTTACCATGTCAAATTTCACATTGCAGACCAAATGGCCGCCGGCAGGCGATCAGCCAAAAGCAATCG
Source organism: bacterium (assembly GCA_900299275.1). Taxonomy (GTDB): domain Bacteria; phylum Patescibacteriota; class Minisyncoccia; order Phycocordibacterales; family Phycocordibacteraceae; genus C7867-001. The sequence goes on from OMJE01000030.1 coordinate 24,570, forward strand.
AAGCTCTCGCTAAGGGGCTTCACTCTGGCATGCGTCACCAAACACTCTTTGGCGCTACGGGCACGGGTAAGACTTTTACCATTGCGAACGTCATCGCAAGCGTCGATAAGCCTACCTTGGTACTCGCACACAACAAAACACTCGCGGCCCAGCTCGCCCAAGAGTATCGCGAATTTTTTCCCGAAAATGCGGTGCACTATTTCGTTTCGTACTACGACTACTACCAGCCGGAGGCGTATATCGCGCATAGCGATACGTATATAGAGAAGGAGGCGATGGTGAACGCTGAAATCGATCGCCTACGCCACGCAGCCACACAGGCGCTCCTCACTCGTAAGGATGTGATCATTGTTGCTTCGGTTTCAGCCATCTACGGTCTCGGTTCACCCGAGCAATATGAGAAAGTGCACGTGAAGATTATGAAAGGAGGCGAGGAGGATCGTGCGGCACTCATCCGCAAGCTTATCGGTATCTATTTCGAGCGCACCACGGCCGATCTTAATCCAGGCCAACTGCGCGCTGTGGGGAATTCTCTCGAGTTTATGCCCGTAAACGAACGTGCCATCTACCGCATCACATTCGACGAAGGCACCGTCGCACATATCGATACACTTGATCCAGTATCACGAGCAAAAATGGCCGAGCCCGACACCATCTTTGTATTCCCCGCAAAACACTTCGTCACCAGCGAGGAGGAACGCGAGCGCGCAATTGAGGACATTAGACTCGAACTCGACGAGCAGTTGGCAAAGTTTAAACGCGAGGAGAAACCGCTCGAGGCAGAACGCCTCAAGCGTCGCACGCTGCATGACATTGCACGCATCCGTGAGCTCGGCTACACGAACGGCATCGAGAACTACTCGCGTCATTTCGACGGACGTGCGCCCGGCGAACCACCCTATACGCTTCTCGACTATTTCAAGCGCTGCAATAAAGACTTTCTCACCGTCATCGACGAGTCACACGTTACCGTACCGCAGATTGGCGGTATGTACGCTGGCGATCGCTCGCGAAAGGATGTGCTCGTGGAGTACGGATTTAGACTTCCTTCGGCGCGCGACAACCGTCCGCTCACGTTCGAGGAGTTTGAAGCGCGCGTCGGAGCGACCATCTACACGAGCGCCACGCCCGGAAAATTTGAGAAAGAGAGCTCCCAACAAATCGTTGAGCAGGTGATTCGCCCGACGGGCCTCATCGATCCCGAGCTCACCGTGCGCGGCATCGTAGAGACAAGTGAATACCCAGGGCAAATTGCGGACTTTATTGAAGAAGCCGACAAGGTGATAAAGAACGGCGGACGAGCTCTCGCTACCACACTCACCAAGCAGATGGCTGAGGATCTTTCTGCGTTTCTGCGCAAAAAGGGGATCAAGGCAGAGTACCTCCACTCCGACGTGAAGACTATCGAACGCATCGATATTCTCACCAACTTCCGCAAAGGTCAGTTCGACATCTTGGTCGGTGTGAACCTCTTGCGCGAAGGACTCGATCTACCCGAAGTGGAACTCGTGGGCATTCTCGATGCCGACAAAGAGGGCTTCCTCCGCTCTGAGACGTCGCTCATTCAGACCATCGGCCGCGCCGCGCGTAACGTCCTAGGCCGGGTTATCCTCTATGCCGACGTCATGACCGACTCACTCACCAAAGCCATCAACGAAACAAATCGCCGCCGCACACTACAGATCGCCTACAACAAGGCACACAACATTACGCCAAAGACGATTGAAAAAGAAATTCATGACATTGCCGCTTCGATGCGCACCGAGCACGACCGAACGATCGATGAGCTTCTGGTGCTCGACACGATTGCCTACAAAGACGACCCGGAGGAGTTTATAAAGCGAAAGAGGGAAGAGATGGCTGAAGCGGTAGAGAAGCTCGACTTCGAAACTGCCGCTTTGATTCGCGACGAGATATACAAACTCGAAGGGACGGGACCAAAGAAACCCAAACGCAAAAAGAAACTGTTTTCATAAAGAAACCGCCCACGAAACCATGGACGGTCTCGTGGGCGTGATCAAGGCACCGCACCAAACAAGGAGCAGTACCAACCAGCATACATCTGCCAGAGTGCGAGAGCGAAAGACAGGACTCCAACGAGCAACGCACCTACAAGCACGACTCGCGGGGGCCAGTTGCCACGCACCAGATACGTATCAGTCTCCTGAGGATCGCAGATCATAGAGACCTCCTGTAGTCTGTTTTTTTCGAAAACGCGAGCGCTCGTTCCTCTTACAGTATACCAAGCTGCTATCAAAAAAAGACCGCCCACAAAACCGTGAGCGGTCTCGTGGGCGTACAGCAGAAAGAGATCAGAGCGGCCAGGCGTGAGGCATGTTGTACAGAAACAAGTATCCCTGCCACGCATCGACGACAAAAGAAATCACGAGCGCCGTCACGCAGCAAGCAACGAACACCTTGTCGGCCAGGGACTGTGACGGTACCCATCGACTCGAACGGCAGGTGTGCACTTTTCGGATAGGACGCGACGTATTACACACTGCACATTCGTCCAGTCTTGGTTTAGGAGAAACACTCGAGAAAGCTGCCATAAAGCACCTCCACTACGAAATTCATCCGATTACTTTTTACCACAAAAATGGCTTCTGTGCTATACTTACATCGTACCTACCCCGCCACGGGCAGGAATTTTCCATGCCAAAACATTCCAAAGAAAAAGCAGACAAGCACAAGCACGGCTCCGACTGGATCCGTGTAAAAGGCGCACGCACTCACAATTTGAAAAACATCAACGTGGAGATGCCACGCGGGGCAATGACCGTGATCACCGGCGTTTCTGGCTCGGGTAAATCCTCGCTCGCCTTCGACACCATTTTTGCCGAGGGGCAGCGCCGCTACGTGGAGTCTCTTTCTGCATATGCCCGCCAATTTCTTAATCAAATGGCGAAGCCCGATGTCGATCAAATCGATGGTCTTTCTCCTGCTATTTCTATCGACCAAAAGAGTCGCTCAAATAATCCACGTTCAACGGTGGCCACCGTCACGGAGATCTACGACTACCTGCGCGTACTCTACGCTCGTGCCGGACAGCCCTACTGTATTCACCACGACGTGCCGATCGTCCGCCTTTCTAAAGAGGAAATGATCAAGATGGTCATGGACAGGATAGACGCGAAGCGCGCAAACAAGAGTGGCGAAGAAGTGATGGGCGTCGCCGTCGACAAGAGCACCGTCACCATATACGCGCCTGTCGTA
>OMJE01000031.1 GCA_900299275.1 bacterium
GGAGAAGTATGGAGGAACGTTTCCGAAAAGTGTTACAGAGCTCGAGGCGCTACCTGGTATCGGTCCGTATACAGCTGGAGCCGTCGCGGCTTTTGCCTACAACCAAGACGTCATATTTATCGAGACGAATATTCGTACGGCGGTCATGCATCATTTGTCCGCTGGCAAGCACACAGCTCGAAGCGCTCAGGCCGCTAGGCCAATACTACATCTCGCGAAGGGCTTGCCAGCGTCGAACATACCCGACAAAGAGATCATGAAAATCCTCGAGAAGGTATTCCCAGTAGGGAAGAGTAGAGAGTGGTACAGTGCTCTCATGGACTACGGCGCGCATTTGAAGAAGTCCGGAGTGAAGATAAATAGCCGTAGTACGCACTACACAAAGCAGTCTAAATTTTCTGGATCTTTGCGCGAAGCTCGTGGAGTCATACTGCGCGACCTCACGTATCGTTCGACAAGCCGTACGCAGCTCGTAAATCTTCTTGGCGAATCGCGCCGTGTTCAAGTCTCAAAAGCACTCGAGGCGCTCCTTGCGGAGCGCCTCGTTGAACGTCGTGGACGTAATTATTTTTTGGGACACTAACTACATCCCAATCAACACCGGGATCACCATCGGAGCTTTGTTGGTGCGAGTGAAGAGGAAGCCTGCGATCACGTCGGTCAAATTGTTTTTGACGTAGTCGAGATCAACCGGGTTCATACCTTGCGTTGAATCCTCGATCGTCTTTTTGATCAAAAGACGGGCTTGATTCAGGAGGTCCTGGCTTTCTCGCAGGTAGATGAAGCCGCGGCTGATAATATCCGGGCTCTTGCGGAGTTTGCCGGTCTTCAAGTTTACCGTCGCGATGATCACGAACATGCCGTCCTTCGCGAGTGACTGGCGATCGCGAATGACCACCTCCTGAATGTCACCGATCGTAAAGCCGTCAACAATCATTGGCGAAGCGGGGACTTTCTGTTTGTGTACAAAGAGAGTCTCGCCATCGATGATGTCGATGATCTTGCCGTTGTCCGGCATGATGATGTTTTCGCGTGGGAAGCCCGATTGTTCTACCGCCTTGGCATGGCAGGCAAGCATCGAGTAGTAGCCGTAGTACGGCATGAAGAACTTGGCGCCAACTTGTTTGTTCATCCACACGAGCTCGCCTGAATTGCCGTGGCCGGTTGAGTGCACATCGCTCGAGCGGTAGTTAATAAGAGAGACACCATGACGATAGAGATTGTCCTTCAATTTTTGCACCGCAATCTCGTTGCCCGGAATCACTGATGAGGAGAGCACAATCGTGTCGCGCGGCGTGAGCGTGATGTGTTTGTGCTGATTGGTAGCAATGCGCATGAGCGCCGCAAACTCCTCGCCCTGTGCGCCGGTAGTGAGTATCACGATCTTGTCTGGCGGATAATCACCGATGTCTTGTGCGGGGATCATGGTGCCTTTCTCGATCTTCAAGAGGCCAGTCTTTTCTGCGATCTCGAGGTTCGTCTTGATTGATCGACCCTCCGTGACGATCTTCTTGCCCATCTTCTCCGCCACCTGAATGATGCGGATCATACGCTCAAACTGCGACGCAAAGGTGCCGATGATGAGGCGGCCCGAGACCGTCTTAATGATGTCTTCGAGCGTTTGGTTCACGCGTTTTTCTGGAATTGAGAAGCCGTCCCGCTCAGCATTGGTTGAGTCGGCGATAAAGAAGATGTTCTTATCTTTAGAAAGCTCACCCCATACCTTTTGCTCCTTGTCACTCGGGATAGCGTCGTCGTGGTCGAGTTTCAAGTCACCAGAGATTACCACGTTGCCTTGCGGTGTCTGCACCGATGCGCCCATAGAGAAGGGGATCGAGTGTGTGACAGGGAAGAACTTTACCTTGGTCGAACCGATGGTTACTGTCTGGCCGGTCTCCACTTCATTGATGGTAAGTGCCGGAACATCAGGGAATTCCTCTTGGCGGCGCTGAATCATAATGGCGGTGAGGTGCTGCGTGTAGATAGGCGGCGTACCAAAGCGGCTCATCACAAAGGGAATGCCGCCAATGTGGTCGAGGTGACCGTGGGTAATAACAACGCCCTTCACGCGATCGGCGTTCTTTTCGAGATATTTGGTGTTGGGGAGAATGTAGTCAACGCCCGGCGAGGCATCTTCAGAGACAAACTGGAAGCCTGCGTCGAAGACGATAATATCGCCCGTAGCGCCCACCTCCATGGCGAGCATGTTGCGGCCCACTTCTTCGGCGCCGCCAAGCGGGATGATGCGCACTGCATTTGGTGCGACTTGTTCTGGATAATAATCTGCCGTGCGCTCCTTTCGGACGGCGAGGGTGTTAGGACGGCGAAGCATGCGCTGTATTTGTCGCGTGGCGCCTCCCGGGCGAGCGCCACCGCGGCCGCCGCCGCGCGTTTGCCGGCGAGGTCCGCCGCGTTCGAAGCGTCGGGGGCCTCTGCTTGGGCCGTGAGGACCCGCGTGTGCGGACCGTGGTGCGCCGATCGGACTAGGTGCTGGTGCTGGAGCTGGGTTCATAGTACGTGATGAATTTGTAAGTAAGTAATAAGTTTTTGTACGTGCTCTAGTGAACAGAGAGCAGTGGGCGAATGATGCTACCCACTACTTGCTACTCGCTAAAAACGGCCAGACATGATCTGTGATGCGGTACCACGATGCTACCTGAGCGAATCGGTCAGATGGTGTGACAATCGTTGGCAATACGACACCCTGCAAATCCTCAGGCACACTGTAGGTGAAGTCTGGGGTGTAGATGAAGAGTGCAGGATAATCAGCGGCGATCACTTTTTCTATTTTTTGCAGGGTTGCCTTGCTGCTACGATCATCCGCGCTACTTCGTGCGGTTTCGAGGAGTGCGTCGACGGTCTTGTTTGCATACAGTGCAATGTTTAGTCCCGGGTCATTGCGCTCCTGTGAATGCCAGAAGGCGTAGAGATCCTGGTTGCGACCAATAACCATGCCATACAGCAGCGCCTCATACTTGCGCGGACGAATGATGTTCTGAGAGAGGTCACTAGGCTCGTAGATTTGTACGGTCACAGGAATACCGAGTTTCTCGAGATCAGCTTTCACGGCCGAAGCAACATTCTTGAGCTCGGGTACGTTTGCGGTGCGTATGGTGATCTCATCGAGTGAGGCCTTTATCGCTGCGTTTTTCCACTGGTGTGCCACGCCATCGTACTGCCAGCCAGCTGCTGTGAGCACGTTTGCGGCTTCGCGCGTCGGATTTTCAAAATGCGGCACCGTTGTGAGCTCGATCTCGTTTGTCGGCGGCACGGGACCGATGATGGGAGTGGCGAATCCACCTAGTGTTGTCTTTGTGATGTGCTCGCGGTCGATAGCAAGTGACAACGCTTTGCGTACTTCGGTGCGCGCGTAGACCTGCTTTTCGTTTTGATTCAAGAACACGCCAAAGACGCGCGCGTAGGGTGCCGTGAGTGTGTGCTTTTCCACAACGTCGTAGGCGCTTTCCACAGAACCGCTTTTAAAGGCTGTCGCAAGATCTTCCGTACGCGCGAAGAATTGGAAACGAATGCTGTCGAGATAGGGGCGACCCAGGGCATAGCGTGGGTTATAGGAAAGCGCAATGTTCTTGATCAGGTTGTCTTTATCTTTGGTGAGGCTGTGAACCATGAAGGGTCCTGCGCCAATAGGTGCCGTCTGAAGATTTGAGAAGGCAAACTGTTCGTCGGTAACATCCTTCCAGTGTCGCTCAGGCAAAATGCCAAGCGTCGTGAGCTCGAGGAAGGGAGCGTAGGGTTTTGCGAGAGTGAAGCGAATCGTACGTGCGTCAACGGCTTCCACGCTTACGCCCGTCCAGCTCGCGTAGGCTGGGCTCTTGATTGCCGGGTTTTGTACCTTGTGCACGGTAAAGGCCACATCATTTGCCGTAAGCGGTGTTCCGTCAGAAAAGGTGATGTTTTGCTTAAGAGTGAAGGTGTACACGCGTCCGTCATCAGAGATTTCGTACTCCTGCGCAAGGACGGGAGCGATGCTGCCGTCACCTGAGACACCCATAAGGCCCGCATAGGTCAGTGTGGCAAGATCGCGGTCGGCGTCGCTTAGTGCGAGTACGGGATTTATAAAACGGGGACTGCCCACGACACCCTCGGTGAGCGTGCCGCCGTAGGCGGGTTGCGCTACGAGTAATGAGCGTTCAAGGGCGTAGGCGCTGGTGAGCGACGCAACAACAATAAGACCTGCAAGTACATAAAAGATAATGCGATCACCATGGGAAAGTTTCTCGATGCGAGCCTCGAGCCGGGTAAACCACGGAATAGAGAACGACCGATTGAGCTGTTTACGGAGCGCCGTAAGGCGGTCCCGCAAGCCGCTAGGCAGGTTCATACACTAGGGATGAAGAAATTCGCGACGGCGGAAAGTACGAAAAGCACAGCAACAACAATGGTTGCATTAAAGAGAAACTTTTCCGCGCCACGGCGCTTGTAAAAAGTCGATGCGAAGTTGTCGCCGCCAAACGCTCCTCCAAGGGTGGCGCCGCGCTGCTGAAGCACGATGCCGACGGTGAGGAGAATCGCGAGGACTATTTGCGCATAGGGCAGTACCGATACGAGTGCTGTCATTTGTGTCCCTAGCATACCACGGGCTGCAGGGGTCGGGCAAGTCATGACCGTGGTAAAAAAGAAAGCCGTCCCCGCAACGGCTTTCTGTTGCGGAAACGGCTTAGGCCTTCTTCACGAGGGTGACGATGCGTACGCCCTGACGTTCAACGGTCTTTTTGGCGCGTGCGGGCCACTGCTCCTCGGGCAGCCAGTAGCGCTTCAACCGGTAGGGCAGTTCCTGAGCGGCGAAGAACCGATTGATACGCGTTGCTGTGGCAATGCGCCCGTCGAGTACTTCGTCCGCCAGGCCATTGCCGTCGCGGGAGAACAGCTTGCCGATGGCGCGCTGATTTGCCTCCGTCCACGGCAGAGCGCAGATGGTGCCCCACTCATCCGGCCGCAGTCGACGAGAAACGAGCGTTCGAGAATCAAGGACTTTGTCTTTCATTGGTGCCTCCTCAGGTCTTGCGTTCACGAGGGACTGTTCTTAAGACAGTCTACAACTATATCTTGCTATGTCAATATTGCTGCACTACTAATTTTGTCGTTATACTCGCACAGTATAGGGCGTGGGCATTTATTAAATGTAACTACATATTCATATGGCGAAAAAGCTTTCATTGTCGCCCTTGGGCGACCGCGTAGTAGTCGTTCCTGCCGAAAAAGATGGCGAAAAGAAACTGCCGTCCGGCATCATCATTCCTGAGACGGTCGATAAAGAAAAGCCGGCGAAAGGGGAGGTGGTTGCGGTAGGTCAGGGCAAGTATGTTGATGGCGCACTCGTGCCGATGCAGGTGAAAGTAGGTGATACGGTCATATTCTCAAAGTACGGCTATGACGAGGTAAAACTCGAAGGCGACACCTACTATATTCTTTCCGAGTCGAACATTCTCGGTATCGTTAAATAACTTTTCTCAATTATGGCAAAACAAATTCTTTTTTCTGAAGACGCACGCAAGTCGATTGCAAAGGGTCTTGCCCACGCTGCGCGCGCAGTCAAAGTGACGCTTGGCCCCAAGGGTCGCAACGTAGTAATGGAAAAGTCGTATGGTGGTCCCCGCATAACCAACGACGGTGTTTCCATCGCAAAAGAAATCTCACTCAAGGATCGCTTTGAGAATATGGGTGCGGAGATAGTGAAAGAAGTGGCCAGCAAGACCAACGATACGGCCGGCGATGGTACCACGACCTCTGTCGTGCTACTTGAAGCCTTGGTTGAAGAAGGTCTCTCCCACGTAATGAAGGGTGCCAATGCCATGGGCATTCGCTCTGGTATGGAAAAGGCAAAGCACGCTGCGCTTGCGGAGCTCAAGAAAATGGCAAAGCCGGTGAAGGGTAAGGCCGAGGTGAAGCAGGTAGCTTCCATTTCCGCAGAGTCAGAAGAACTGGGCGAGATCATTGCGGAAGCTGTAGAAAAGGTGGGCAGCAGCGGCGTCGTTACGGTGGAAGAGAGTCAGGGTATGGAGCTTTCGTACGACATCGTCGAGGGTATGCAGATCGACAAAGGGTATGTCTCGGCCTACATGGTGACTAATTCCGATCGTATGGAGGCAGAAATGAAGGACGCGTTGGTGCTTCTCACCGATAAAAAGATCGGGAACGTCCAAGAGATTCTCCCGCTTCTCGAGAAGGTAGTGCAGTCGGGCAAGAAGGAGCTCGTTATCATTGCGGACGATGTGGAAGGCGATGCGCTCTCTACATTTATTGTGAACAAACTCCGCGGCGCATTCTCTGTTCTTGCCGTAAAGGCGCCAGGCTATGGCGATCGCAAAAAGGAAATGCTCGCCGACATTGCAACCGTAGTGGGCGGCCAGGTCATCTCAAATGAACTCGGCATGACCTTCGAAAATGCGACCGTCGCTGCACTCGGTAAGGCGGCACGCGTCGTTGCCACCAAGGACTCGACCACCATAGTGGGCGGCAAGGGGAAAAAGAATGACATCACGGCACGCGTGGCCCAGCTTAAAAAGCAGATAGAGCTCTCTGATTCGAAGTTCGACAAGGAGAAGATTGAGGAGCGCATTGCAAAGCTTTCCGGTGGTGTCGCAGTGATCTCCGTGGGTGCGGCAACCGAAACTGAGATGAAATATTTGAAGGACAAGATTGATGATGCCGTAAAAGCAACGAAGGCCTCAATCGAAGAGGGAATCATCCCTGGCGGTGGTACGGCACTCGCAAAGATCTCCGAGAAACTCGCGAAGGGTTCCGACAAACTGACGCCTGATGAGAAGTCCGGATACGACATTGTGGTGCGCGCCCTTGAGATGCCGCTCGCACAGATCGTGGTGAACGCAGGCAAGGATGACGCTGCCGTCATTGTGGCAAAGGTGCAGGCGGGCAAGCCGTATGCTGGCTATGACGCTATGGCTGATGAAGTAGTGGACGACATGCTCGCAAAGGGCATTGTTGATCCTGCAAAGATGCCGCGTATGGCACTCGAGAATGCCGTGTCGGCAGCAGCACTCCTTCTCACGACGGAAGCAGCGATTGCTGATATTCCTGAACCGAAGAAAGAATCGCCTGCAGGCGGTATGGAAGGAATGTACTAACTACGTACAGAGTGAAAATAACAGCCGCAGATTATTCTGTGGCTGTTATTTTTTTATTGAGATCTTCGGGCTGCACATTATACGCAATAACGCGCCATCCTTTGCTGCGGCCGAAATGCCGCCACGGATTGTACTCAGCTACGGATACCGTGGCATTATCTGAAAAATTGAAATACGACACTTTTACAAAATCGCCTGCATGGAGACGCTCGTTGTGCAGCATATAGGCAAGCAGCATTTTTAAGAAAACGTGGTGCGTCACCACAATGGTATGGTCTTTGCCTTGGCGCGCCAGAAGGGCGATTGCTTTGCGAGCACGTATTTTGAGGTCGGTAAAGTTTTCCTCATCAGCGTAGCGATAGTTATCCGCATGATACGCGTTCTCGATTTGATCAATGATGGCTTTGATGTGCGGTAAATCACGCTTTTGGCCGATAATCGCTGTTGGATTTCGCCGCTCGGAAAAAAGTGGTGAGACAATGATGGGTACGTGAAGATGCTTATTCATGATCGTTGCTGTTTCCTCAGCACGCGGGTACGCGCTTGTGATGATCCGCTTTACATGAACGGGAATGAAGGCCATGCCAACGCGATCCGCTTGAGCGCGGCCCTCAGGCGATAGCTCACCTTCTTCACCCTGGCGAATGTGCGCTGCGTTTAGCACCGTCTCGCCGTGGCGAATGAAGTAAAAGCGTCGTGTGCGCATGCGAAACAGGACCAGTACCAGCAGTAATGCCGCACCAAAGCCGAGAAGGGGATACAAAACAGCTTCGCTCATATATGGGTAGTATACTCGGTCGGTTGTGCACAGTGTGCAGCTTTGCAGCAGTCTCCATGGCGCATACTTATAAAAGCGGTCATGCCGCTTTACTAATCTTCATTCCTTCATGAAAGCACTACACGTTATTGCGCTTGTTCTGCTCGTGATTGGCGGTATCAACTGGGGTCTGATCGGTCTTATGGGCTCGAGCTATGACCTTGTGAAAATGATACTCCCGAGCGAGATGCTTCAGAACCTCGTCTACGATCTCGTCGGCCTCTCGGCACTCATTATCGCCTTCACGCACAAGAGTTCCTGCCGCGAGTGCGCAAGCTAGTCTCGTACTGATAGAAGTGTGGCAACAAAACCGCCCTGCGCGGTTTTGTTTTTTATGAGCGGCGCGGTCGCGTATTGAAATGCAGGTAGAGCAATCCACTCAACACAGCCGCAAAAAAACACCATACGGAGGCAAAGATTTCCGTGTAGACCCAGCCAGCGATTGCACTCGAGACAAGTACCAATATGCCGAACAGGCGTATAAAGCGTTGACTGGAGATGATGAGGCTGCCGCAGGTGGCTAGCAAATAGAGCCAGAGCACAGAGAGCGGATAGGCAAGCGGGAGGTCATACTGTATGCAGCTCTGTTCGATGTGCGCTGAAACGGGACCGCTTAGCATGTTGGTGAGAGCAAAAATGGATACGAGCGCTCCGACACCGAGGAGTATGCGCATCACGCGGCGATGTTCCGCGTCTTTCTCTGTGCGCAGTACCGCGAAAGGTATATAGACGGGCCATAGAGCATAAGCAAATAGCGCAAAGCCATAAGCGGCCAGTCCGTTTAAAAGCGGAGTGCCTATGGAGATCCAGGCGATGCCATCAATGAATTGTTGAATGCCAAAGAGTATGGGAAGGGCGGCAAGTGCGCGATCACGCTTTTTTGCTTTTTTAAGCGTGACGCTGCCAGTAGCGATCAGTGCCGCGCTCGCAACAAAACTAGCAGTAGCAGAGAAACACATACATATAGTATATGTCACCGCGGTGTGGTCATGGTGCCGCGTTTGGGGAATCAGACGCCAAAAGGAAAGCACCCTCGACGCGTTGTCGAGGGTGCAAAATGGTGATGATGTAAGTTGCTTTCGTGTTAGTCCTTGCGTCGCCGTCGTGCGTTGACGAGTTCAAAGATGAACTCGTGCACACCAATAGCGAACTGCCAGGCAAACAGGGCTGCGATGACGATGGCAAAGGCCTTCAAAATGTCGCCTACGGGAATCATGTGGAACCTCCGTTGTTAATATAGCACAAATGTGACTCGCGTCAATATGTTTCCAAGATACGCCGTGCCTCGATCTGGTTGATAAACTAGAGCTATGCACATCATCATTACGGGTGGGTCAGGATTTGTTGGTACAAAGCTGTCTGCGGCTCTCGTGGGGGCGGGGCATACCGTGACCGTTGTCGATCTTGCGCCGCCGCGCAAGCCAATAGCGGATGTTACTTTTGTAAAAGCGGATCTGATGCATGACGCCGTGCCCGCAGTGTTCGGTGAATGTGACGCCATCATTCATCTTGCTGGGGTCAGTATCTTTCAGCGATGGACGAGCGCATATAAAAAACTCATTATTGATAGTCGCGTAGAGACCGCGAAAGCAATCCATGACTACCTTGCGAAGCTTCCGAAGCGGCCGAAAGTGTTCGTATCAGCTTCTGCAGTAGGGTATTACGGCAATAGGGGCGAAGAGCTTTTGAAAGAAGACTCGGGTCCTGGCAGCGATTTCCTGGCAAACGTTTGCGAAGCGTGGGAAGGAGCTGCACGTACATTTGCGGATCTCGACATGCGCACAGTGTCAGTGCGCACGTCCATCGTGATTGGACCTGGTGGCGGCATGATGGCGCAGGTCATTCCGCTTTTCCGTTACGGCATCGGCGGCCGTATGGGTTCGGGCAAGCAGTGGCTCTCTTGGATTCATATTGACGATCTCGTACGTGTCTACACGCTGGCGGCGACCAACGAAACGCTTTCTGGTCCTGTGAATGCATCGGCGCCGCAGGCAGTCCCCAACAAGGTCTTCGCACGTACCCTCGGCAAAGTGATGAACCGACCATCATTCATTCCCGCTCCTGCATTTGCGCTTCGTATAGTTCTTGGCGAATTCGCGTCTGCCGTCTTGTCGAGCGCGCATGTTATTCCAAATAAATTGAACGAAAATAGTTTTACGTTTGCCTATCCCGATATCGAAAGTGCCTTACGTAATAGCATCTAAGTGCGATGAAGCTGCGCATACTCGGAACACGTGGAGAGATACCGCTGAGTGCGCCGCGGCACGAGAATCATAGCGGCATGCTCATTGATGACACTATACTGATTGATTTTGGCGAAGTATCGTATGCCACATATAAACCGCAGGCTATCTTCATTACGCATCTGCATCCTGACCATGCCATCTTCATGCGGGGACCATGTCCGGTGCCGGAGGTGCCAATCTATGCGCCCGAGCGGCGCGATCTGCCATTCCTGAAACTGTTGCCGAAAGTGAGCGAGGTTCAAGGCTGCCGTATAACCGCAGTGCCAACGAAGCATTCAGCCAGGGTGGTCTCGAGGGCTTTTCTTATTGAATCTAAAGGAAAACGGGTGCTCTATACCGGCGACTTGCTTTCGATCGATAAAAAATATCTCGCACAGCTCGGGATGATTGACGTTGTGGTCACCGAGGCGAGCGCCATGCGCGAGGGCGGTATCGTGCGAAAGAATCAGACCGGCCTCCTCTTTGGCCATGCAGGTGTGCCAGATCTTGTGCGACTGTTCGCTCCGCATACGAAGCGGATCATTCTGACGCACTTCGGTTCGTGGTTTATGAAAGATGTGCGCGCCGGAACGCGAGAGCTGCAGGCACTTGGCAAAACGTATGGGGCCGACATAGCCATTGCACGCGATGGGGAAGTGTTTTTAGTGTAGCTGGTACCATTGTCTTATGGATGTTGCGCTACGCATTGCATTGCTTCTCGTTCTGCTCGTCATTCTTGTCGTAGGAGTGGTGGTGGGGCTTGCGCATATTATTTCAGCGCTCATTGCTGACGCGCCCTATGTGCCCACGCGAAGTAGTGTGTTGCGCGCCATCATCAACGAGCTTTCACTTACGGACCAGAGTGTGGTCTATGATCTTGGTTGCGGTGATGCGCGCTTGCTTTTGGAGGCAGTGCACTTGCATCCTCACATACGGGCGGTAGGGGTCGAAATTGGTCCGGTGCCTTATTGGCTTGGCAAATGGAGAACGCGAAAACACAAAAACATACAGCTCCTTCGCAAAAATATTTTTAGCACCGACGTTTCTAAAGCGACGCACATTTATCTGTATTTATTTCCGCACGTCATTAAGAAACTCATGCCGTCTATTCTCGAGCAGTGCGCACCAGGCACAATCATAGCCTCATGTGATTTTGAAGTAGCTGGGCGTGAGCCTTTTAAGGTAGTCGAACTGCCGAATGATGGCGCGAAGCTCTCAAAGAGATTGTTGTTGTATAGGGTGTGACGGAAGATGCGGTGAGCTCTAGAAACAATGCCGAGGGATTGGGAGCCGCCGCCGGATGAACGTCTTGTATTGTAAAGAGATACAGCCCGCTACCTTCTTGGAAAAAACCCGCATGCTCTACTTCGTCGCTTTCGGTGATATCGTGAATCCTTAAATAGTTGTAGTGCTCGCTGAGATAGCGAATGTCTTCTGAAGCAAATGACATTTGCGTTTTCTGCTAGGCCATGAGTTTGACCAAGAATGAATACGAGGTCTCGTATTGAACTCTCTGCTAAATGAGCGACAACCAAGGCATTCAATATAAATGATATCTTCCATTAAAGTCGACTCGTGAACTTTTTAAAAACTCTTCATCTTTTGGCATCTCATTAGCTTTTGTGTTTTCGTACTTTTCCGTCGCATAATTCTAGCGAATTAAAAAAGCCGGATCAAAGCCGAAAAATACTAACCTATTGTGCGTTGCGAATCAATTTGCTCTATTCACTTGGTTTGCGCATAATTAAACTGCCATGGAAAAAATTCCTCAATTTATACGAGAATTTTCTAAAGAAGAGTCGTCGGAAGCTCGGCAGAAAGTCGCGGCCGCAATCAAAGCAAAGCGAGCCAAGTATTTTTCAGAAAAACAAGGTCGCACCGAACGGCAGATAGAATTGCAGCAATCAACAAGGGAGCGAGAGCGTGCTTTAGCGGAACAGCTCGCGGCTGTTCGAACTCTGGAGGAGGAAATTGTGCAACTTTCCACCTCAAGACTTCAAGAACTAGTAAGCTATTTTCAACTAAAGAAATTGCGAGCTGATGCTGCGGTAGGTCAAAAGACGTATGACGAACTAAAAAAACAACACGATACAGAAGTTGCTGAGTTACAAAGCATGTCTCAAACAGTGACGCCTGAAGAATTGCCCGCTGCATTACGCGAAGCAAGGATCATGGTGTCTGATTTTTATGAAGACCAAAAAAAGAAATGGGCAACAAGTGAATATACAAAAGAAGACATAACCATACAGTTTACCGAGGAACATTTAGCATCGTTGTCTCTCGAAGAGTACATACTTTTGCTCAAGCGATTTCCAAACGAAATGGTCGCCCACGTGACGCGACAAGGGATCCGCGATCATACAGGGCATATCTATCATTCGGTCGGATTGGATGCATATAGCGACGGCTTCATGCACATGATCGAAGACGGCCGTCTTCGAGCACCTTTAGGTGTCTATTTGGTCGAAGAAGAAAAAGAGAAAGCCATTGAAAAATTTTTGCAGCTCGACACCTGTGAGACAAAGGCACAGGCATTAGATAAGCTAGAAAATTTCCTCGGCGAAGACCAAGGTTATGCCGGCAGCTATGCTGATCGTATGGCTGTGCATTTTGCCGCTGAAGAAGTGGCTGACTGTTATTACGGATCTGAAAAAGGAAACGAAATCTTTATTGCGTATCCGTCCGCGCATATTGCATCGCAGTATTATTTTAGTGGGCAGCTACAGGAAAGTGGTGGCGGTTACCATAACGACCAGTGGGTATGGGCAAATGAAGAAAAGGGTCTAGACCTAAACGCCGGACTCGTTTTTATTCCTGAAGAAGCACTGGTTGATAGAAAGACTGGGTCACGGTACGAACTCGATGAACAGAACAGGCCCATAAAAAACGCTGCATATCACGACGTGCTAAAAAAAGTCGTCGACGCAGCGGACTTTCATGACTTTGTTCAGCAAGTGCATACGGCATATCACACGTCTAGCGAACAAAATAAGAGCTCGAAGCCACTGGAAGAAAAAGAGAAGCTGTTTGAATTATTGGAGCCAATTCGCAACAAGCTAGCACGCAACTTTGGCATCAGTGATCCACGATTACAAATGGCGATACTGGATTATCGGGCGCTGGAAGCGCTTGATGTCCAAAAGAACATGCAAGAAAAAGAACAAAGCACTCGTTTTGAGTCGATCGACACCGCAATCGAAGGCGCGCTAAGAGACCACGGTTTGTTATACGTGGAAGCCAAAGATACGGTGCGTTCAAAAGAATTTTGGGAAGAAAGATTTGCTAAAGATCCTACGAAACGGCCCTCAAAAATTATTTATTATAAAGGCGCAAATCCGACTGAGGCACTGATGGAGTGGCGAAAAGCGCAAGGGATTCAAAAAAAAGCGAAGGACAGCACCATCGGGTTTCCAGAACGACAGGTGGACCGAGGTGCACCTCAGGCCACCGCCGGTATCGATCGGTTTGAAACGCTTGCGAAAAAAGTCATTGAAGACCATTTTGATCAGCGAGCACGTATTGCTTAATCCGTGGACTGAGCTAAAAAACTGAAAGCCGTGCTTTCAGGGAGGAGTGAGGCACCGCGATTACGCTTTTCGCCCGCGACTCTCGGCTCGTCTTCGCTCACCGAGGTCTGGGCACGGGCTCGCGGTTTTCTCTGCTGAGAAAACATCGCTCCGCCCTTCGAATCCCTCCCGTGAAGCTACGCTTCACTCCTTCCGCTTCTTCGCGAAGCTCATCAGCGGAGGGGGAGGGATTCGAACCCTCGATACGGTTTTACCCGTATAGCGATTTAGCAAACCGCCGCACTAGGCCACTATGCGACCCCTCCAATGTGAGCAGAATACCAAAATTAATGAGCCAACGCTATCAGGCATATATCGATTGCGCCTGCAGAGCGCAGGGCTGTAACGGCAGCCGCCAAGGTGGCTCCGGTGGTAATGACGTCATCGATCACTATATAGGTACGTGTAGGATCTAGGGATGTGGAGGCGGTAAAAGCGTCGTGCATATTTACGAGGCGCTCGACACGAGAGAGGGTCACTTGTGCGGGTCGTTCATGCGTGCGGATCAGCAATTCTGGTCGCAAGAGGTATGGTAAATCGGATCCGAAAGACCGAAGCGCTTTTTCCACAATGTGTTCAACATGATTTTCACCACGTTTCTGCGTGCGTGCGGCGCTCATTGGAATGGGAATGATGATTGGCTGCCCAATAGCTTCGGTTTCCATCAAATACTGTGTGAGAACTTCTGCAAGCAGGGCGCGTGCCTCGCTGCTCGCATGATATTTTGTCTCGTGAATCGCGGCGCGCACGCGTTCGTCGCGGAAAGGCAGCAGAAATGTGGTCGCAGGGTCAGTAACGGGTGCAAGGGCGGGAGAGAGAAGGCCTGTGAAGTCGCTCGCGTCAGTTCCGCGCACAATGCGTTCGTCGTCGCGTGGCGGAAACACTAAGTCGATGATCCACTGCATGCTACTATTGTGACATGTCCTTATTCGGAAAACTTTTTCAAAAGAAAGAGCATAGCGTCGTGGGCATAGACATTGGTTCTTCATCGCTCAAGGTCGTGCAGCTTCGTAAAGAGCATGGAAAGGCTATTCTTGAAACATACGGCGAGCTCGCTCTTGGCCCCTACGGCGGCCTTGAAGTAGGGCAGGCTACCAATCTTTCAGCAGAACAAATCACCGATACGCTCAAAGATCTGTTGCGCGAGGCAAAAGTGACCACAAAGAGTTGCGCCCTATCGATTCCGTATGCACGCTCCTTACTGACGCTCGTCACGCTGCCGTACCGCGAAGATCCGAAAGAGCAAAAGACCGTGATTGAGCTCGAAGCGCGAAAATACATTCCCGTGCCTACGTCGGAAGTGCAGCTCGATTGGTTTTTGGTGCCCGAAGGCAAGCCTGGCGAGGTGCAAGAAAAGAAAGACAAGGTGCGCGTTCTGTTGGTTGCTGTACACAACGATGAAATGAAGTTGCTGCAAAGTATCGTGACAGGCGCGGGTCTCGCATCGAGTTTTTACGAAATAGAAATCTTCAGCACGATACGCGCTACGGTAAACGAGCCCATGAAGCCGGTCATGGTTCTTGATGTGGGCGCATCTACAACAAAAGCCTATATTGTAGAGCATGGTGTCGTGGCGCTTTCGCATGCAATTAGCGCAGGAAGTCAGGATGTCACGCGCGCACTCTCCGCATCAAAAAACCTTTCGCTCAAAAGTGCCGAAGCACTCAAGAAAACCACCAGCGTGCTCGGGCAGGTGGGTGGGTCGCAGGAGCTGGTGTTTGCACGTATTTTTTCAGAAGCACATCGCATGCTTGTGCAATTTGAGACCGCACAGAAAAAACCGGTGAGCGCCATCGTACTTACGGGCGGTGGTGGTGTGACCAAGGACCTCGGAGAATACGCAAAGCGTTTTTTCTCCATTGACGTGCAGGTTGCCGATCCCTTCGCCAAGACCGAGGCACCAGAATTCATGCGTCCTGTTCTGAAGACTATTGGACCCGAATTTTCCGTCGCAGTAGGTCTTGCGCTCCGAAAATTAGAGGAGATTAGTTAAATACAGTCGTTGTACACAGATGCGCGCACGTGCCTCGCGGTGAGTAACGTATACTAATAACAAAATGCCAGTCCCTCCAAATATTCCTACGTCATTCGTTCCAAAGGCTCCGGCATCGGAGCGTCGTTCGCCGCGATTAGATATGGGTGGCGTCTATGGTTTCTTGTGCTACGCCGCGCTTTTTGTGGTAGTCGTCCTCGCAGCGTTTGTTTTTGCATACAAGTACAAGCTTACCAATGATCTCGCGACCAATCGCGCCAACCTCGAGACCATGCGCAATGATGCGCTGAGTGGAGTGGCGCAGGATTATGTGAGTCTCGATGGAAAATTGAAAACGGCCGCAACGCTGCTCAATGCTCACGTGTCTCTTTCGCATTTTCTCAGTCTGCTTTCCGATGAATTGCCCGTTGGTGTGCGCTTGTCGGCATTGCAGATGAACATTGGCGATGATGGCAAGGTGGCCGTGTCCGGCACTGGCGTTGCAAAGAACTTTAACACCCTCGCCGTAGCGAGCGGCCGGTTTGCTTCGAAAGGGGATCTTGCCGCTGTGTTCTCGAAACTCTCTGTTGCGAAAGATAATTCGGTTGGATTTGCTCTATCGGCTGTTGCTCAACCGGAAATGACCGCATTTGTGGCGCCGCAGGCGGAACCCGAACAGGCTACGTCAAGTGCAGAGGCTGCCACTTCGAGCGCATCAATGCCATGAATAGCAAATTTGTATCAACCGTTGTTCTGGCACTTGCGATTGGTCTCTTCTTTTCGTATGTGCAGCCAACATGGAATGATATTCAGAGCATTCGAGACGTCATGAAGAGCGATGAAGACGCAGTGACGGCTGTCAATGAATTTAATAACAAAAAAGACGAGCTCAAAAAGGTTCTCGACAGTATCGATCCTGCGAATCTTGCGAAGATTGACGCCATGCTCCCAAGCTCAGTCGACACGATAAAGGATGTGCTTATGATCGACGCGCTCGGTAAGAAAGCCGGTTTAAAGATCTCTAATATCGATGTGCAAGTCTCCAAGGACGCGGCTGCGGATAACCGCGCACAGCGCACCGCGGCAACGGAATCAATTACTCTTACAGTATCAGCAGAAGGAAACTACGCGGCATTTAACACGTTCCTTTCAGGGCTTGAACGAAGTCAAACGCTCTTTGATGTGCGCGACCTTTCTGTGACAGGCTCAAATACGGGTGTCTATAAATATGCATTATCGATCCGTTCTTATTGGAAACACTGAAATATATGAAACTTAACCCAGTCGTAACGCTCATCATCGTGACCGCGCTCATTGCCGCGTCTGGAGCCTTTTGGTTTTTTTTCATTCGTAACAAAACAGAATCCACACTGACAACTTCCACGGTACCGAGTGCGGA
This sequence comes from bacterium, assembly GCA_900299275.1. GTDB lineage: Bacteria > Patescibacteriota > Minisyncoccia > Phycocordibacterales > Phycocordibacteraceae > C7867-001. The sequence continues at coordinate 17,086 of OMJE01000031.1, forward strand.
AACGGCACAGTTTCAGGCGCTCGCAGCGCAGCTGAAGAGCGTCGATCTCAAAACGGACATTTTCAACGATGCGCGTTTCAATTATTTGATGGATAGTTCCGTCGGGGTCATTGAAGAAGCTCACGGGCGCACAGATCCTTTTGCGCCTGTTGTCGGCATAACGCAGCAATAAATGTGTAATGAACTTTCTTGGCATACTCGTCGACAAGGGACTGTTGAGCTCCGCTGATCGCGCGTCCGTCGAGGCGGAGATCACACGAAAAAAACCGATGCGCGAGGCGCTCAGCGCCCACAACCTCACACTTGAAAACGCACTCGAAGCGGTGGGTAGTGAATACGGGCTTCCTGCACGCGTTCTTGGCGATCCGCCGGTAAATGACGAGGTGTTGAAATACATACCGGTCACCTCCGCGCGTCATTACGGCATTGTGCCGCTTGCAATAGTGGAGGGAGCGCTCGAAGTTGGCATTATTGATCCGGATAACATGGAAGCGCTCGACGCTCTGCAGTTTATTTCTGGGCAAATTGGATTGCCTTACAAAATATTTTTGATCACCAGAGATGATTTTGATCGCGTGCTCGCTGCCTACGAGAATCTGTCTGGAGAAGTGGGGAAGGCCGTTTCTGAATACGAAATGACAGTCGAGCCGGCGCCAGAGCAGCCCGACCATGAAAAAACGGAGGTTGTAAAAGAAGCGCTTGCGCTGGGTGCAGAACCGCTCAATCTCGCCGAAGGCGCTAGTGTAAAAGAATCGGCGCCCGTGACGAAAATTGTCTCCACGATTTTGCGCTACGCCATCGATGGGCATTCATCCGACATACACATCGAACCGTCAGCTACCAAGACCCGTGTGCGTTTCCGTATGGACGGTGAGCTGCACACGTCGCTTGAATTGCCGGCAAAAATACACGAGGCCGTCGTTGCACGCGTCAAAATCCTCTCGCAGCTACGTCTTGACGAGAAGCGGAAACCCCAAGATGGTCGGTTTTCTGCAAATGTTGAAAAGCGTCGGATTGATTTTCGTGTCTCGACGTTCCCTACATCGTTTGGGGAAAAAATCGAAATGCGTATTCTTGATCAGTCGGGCACGAGAGCTACCCTCGATACGCGCGGCTTCTCTACAGAGCAGCTGGCCACATTACGCGAGATCATGAAATCGCCGTATGGCATCATTTTGATTGCGGGACCGACAGGGTCAGGAAAATCGACAACGCTTTTCGCGATGCTTTCAGAGACCGACCGCGAATCGCAAAACGTGGTCTCTCTCGAAGACCCAGTAGAGTATGAAATTCCGGGTGTTTCGCAGAGCCAAGTGCGCCCAGAAATCGATTACACATTTGCTAATGGCCTCCGTTCCATTTTGCGCCAGGATCCTGACGTTATCATGGTCGGCGA
>OMJE01000032.1 GCA_900299275.1 bacterium
ACGCCGACGTGATACGTTCATGTTCCTCTCGAAAAAGTCTTGCCAGCATGTCGGTTTCCTGCCCGATCGCTGCCTCTGCCGCACGCTCGCGCTGAGTAAGATTTTCCCCAATGCGTTGTGTTGCCTGCGTAATGATTGCCTCTTGTTGCTTCAGCAGTTCTTCGGCATGCTGCGACAATTTTTCAATATGCGTTCGAATGCTTTCTGCATAGGCGGCATCCTGTTTCTCTCGGCTTGCAGTAATGTCTTTCGCCTCTTTTTCTGCTTGTATACGCAGGTCAAAGGCCTGCTGCCGCGCGTCTACCAGGACCCATTCTGCTTTTTTTTGCGCCTCATGGACCGTTTGATCAAAAATCGGGGCTGCAATTTCTCGCAATTTTTTGTGCAAACGCGCGATGAGTACCGCAAGCGTGATCAGCGTGCATACAAGAACGAAGGCAACTGCATAAAACACCATGATTTCTGGAGATGTGTTTACGAAAAAATCAGTAAGTAGAGCAGGCATAAGTTACAATTGTACGAAAAGAATCATAAGGCCAATAAAAAGCCCTACGGCCGTCACTATGATAACGAGCACCGTATTAATAATTACCATTGATTGGATTGCTGGCTTCGCTAAGGGATTTCGACCAACGGAAACGATGCTATTACGCAGACTCGCGCCAAAAGTGCGGAAAGCGACGTAAATGCTCCCCATAACAACAATCGTAGCAAGCGCGTATTTGACCACGTTAGCCACGGGCGTATTCAATCCCGAGACTGTACCCTGCATACCTCCGCCTCCGCCGAGGATGCCGCCGGTATTTGCAGGACGTGGTCCCACCGAGAGAAGCACCCGTATGGTGCCTGAATAGGTCGTACGGTCTACTGCAAGGCCGGACGTGGGAGGCGGAAATGCTTCGAGAGCGATGCCAACAATTGTATCGCTTGCTCGGGTCGATTTCTCACCTTTACCGCGAATTGTTGAAGCAGTGATGTAATCGCCCGCCTCGATACCTCCATTGATGGTCGAAACATTAACCAGAACCTCACCCGTTGTTACGATCGGCGTGCCCGTTGCAATCGCACGTAGCACAATGGGCGGCGACACGTTAACAACACCAAACACTCCGGGATCCCCCACCACATGCGCTGCGACAAATGATTTAGTAGCCCGATCAAATGACACTATGTCTCCGCCAACCACACTGTCGGACACTTGATAGGTCCGGGCTACCGACATGTCTGAAGCTCTTGCATGGTTACCGAAAAAACCACCAAGAACAAAAAGCAAAATCGCAAAAAAAATCTGTCGACGTAAGGAGTGCGTCATAAGCGCGTAATACACCAATGATACAGGCAAACATTATGAATACAGTCACAAATTCATGGGGATAAAAAAAGAAAAACAATTTAATTCATTCGCCACAAACCAAGAGCAGCAAACATTGACGAGTTCAGAACACGAACAACGACTGTAATGATCCAAACGATGTCGCATCATTATGTAAAAAATTTATATATGTTATCCGCGTCTATCCGAGACGAGTTATATTCTATATTCGCTATTGCTTGTATCGTACAACCCCTGTAATTACTGAAGCTCGGTTTGCCGAGGTCAAAAAAGCATCTGCAAAGCCGCTGTTTACATACGCGACCATAGCTGACACTAGCCCTATAAGTACTAACAGTGCCCGTAACGACGCGTAGATTCCACTATTTCTTCGTGTGGCGTGCTGGTTTTTCGCCTGCTCAGTTTGTAACTCGTCGTGTACCATCTGACGTGTGTGAACCGGTGGTGCGGTACGATCTTGCTGCCATATTACTGGCACTACGGGCAACAGATCCTCACCTGACTCCTCCTCATAGTCTATATCCGTATTATTGAGCTCAATCTTGCGGCTCTGGGCGGATTGATGGTTACCACGATGCTCATATGGAACTTCTTGTTCGCTGTTATCTCTAGCATCGTATCGGACACTCGCCGCCTCTTCCTCAGACTCTAGACCTACATTAAATGGCTTATTATCTAGTGATGTCGTCCATATCGGCAGTCTTTCAGGATCAGGTTGTGTATCGTTCCAGACGGCGCGCGGCTCTGGAACCACTGTGCGCTTCTCTACGGGCCTCGTAAGATCTTGTACTGGGTGCGCTTGTTGTGTGCCAAATCGGTGATCCTTGATAGACGATTCGAGAACATACCACGATCTACCGACAAGTCGCGCTTGCACCCGACCTTCTCGACAAAGCTGGCCTACGTAGTCTTTCGCATAACCGGTCAATTTAGCTGCCTGCTTAGACGATACGTACTTCTTGTCATCTAGAGTTATCTCATCCATAGCCGCATTATAACTGCATCTCGGCTCGTGTAAACGCTATAGATTTACTAATGAACTTATTTCTTAGCGAGTTCTTCTATTAGAATCTCTCGTGTTTTCGCTGGATTTGCAGCACCCGATGTCTTCTTTATAATCTTACCGATAAGGTATTGAGCTGATACCTCTTTACCAGAACGCCACTCTGCAACGGCATGGACTTCTTCGGAGAGAACCTCTTGAATAACGACTCTGAGGGCTTCTGGATCGCTTATCTGCATAACATTCAGGCGTATTGCCGTTTGCCGCGGGTCTTCTTCGCCGATGACGAGTTCCGCAAGAACATCTTTACCTCCTCTCGATGACAGTTCGCCAGCATCAATCATCTGCATGAGTGATGCGTAGGCAACTGGGGAGATGGTGCTGTACGACTCCCGGCCTGTTTTTGCGTAGATTCCTGCAAGATCAGAAACAAGATAATTTGTCGCGAGCTGTATCTGCCGCTCATTGCCATCCAAACAAGCAATAACTGAATCGAAAAAATTGCTGCGCTCTACTGATGCTGTGATGAATTGCGCATCTCCCTCCTTTAAGCTGTACTTCTCGGTGTACCGAGCGCGTCGGGCGGAGGGGAGCTCAGGCAACTGTTGCGTTAGCGTGTCGGATGAAAATTCTGGAAGTTCCGATATGCGCAATTTCGGAAGATCTGGTTCCGGGAAGTACCGATAGTCGGCACTCCCTTCTTTGTATCGCTGATGAAAGGTTTGCTGCGTGTCCTCATTCCACCCTCGCGTCTCCTGCTTGACACTGCCCCCCGACTCGAGAACCTTTGCCTGTCTGTCAATCTCGTACGCAACAGCTCGTTCGACCGAGCGAAAAGAGTTGAGGTTCTTGATCTCAACCTTAGTTCCAAGAGCTGCTCCATTTGACACCGAAACGTTTGCCTCGATACGCATTTCGCCCTTTTCTAAATTGGCATCGCCGATGCCGAGCGTGCGTAATAATAGCTGCAATTCGCGAGCAAACTTCCCTGCCGTCTCCGCATCGTGGATGACTGGTTCCGTGACAAGCTCCATAAGCGGCACACCGGCACGATTGTAATTGACCAGCGTCTTCCCGCCTTCGTGCACGGAACTCGCCGTATCTTCTTCGAGATGTATCCGCGTTAACGCGACGCCAGAAAGTTCCCCACCGCGCACTAATGGATACTCGTATTGGCTGATCTGATAACCCTTTGGAATGTCAGGGTAAAAATAACTTTTGCGATCAAACTCGGTAAAGTCCGCAAGCTGGCCCTGTACGGCAGTTCCTATCGCAAGAACATGTGCCACTGCTTGTTTATTCATAACAGGAAGTGTCCCAGGGTGCGCCATACATATGGGGCACACGTTCACATTTACTCGATCTTCATTCGGGTCATTTGCACACTCACAAAACATCTTAGTGCGTGTTTTGAGTTCTGCGTGGATCTCCAGACCAATGGTCGGTTTGTAAGCCATAGTTGATACGTGCAGTATGCCCCACGTAATAGAAATTGCCAAGAAGACAATCCTGATTTCCCTTAATGCTGCAATGCCTTTGTGAGTGTGTCAGCAAATTTTTTGAGCTGCTCTTGGTCGTTAATAGACACTAGAAGGACCTGCTTTCCAATCTCCTTCTCAATCTCCAAACGTTTTGCCTCAACTAGTTCTCGGTCAAGCAGGTCCGTTTTAGATAAGACCACTAATTCCCTTTTCTCGTTCAACCCGTGACCAAATGCCTCTAGTTCTTTACGCACCTCTTGGTATGTGTGAACGGGGTCTTCTTGTTCAGACGAGATCAAATGTAAGAGAATTCCAGTCCTTTCGACATGTTTCAGAAATTTGATGCCGAGCCCACGACCTTCTGACGCACCTTCAATAAGCCCAGGGATGTCGGCCAGGATATAGCCGTAAAAATCGCCGAGACTTGGTTCCAGTGTTGTAAACGGGTACGCGCCAACTTTTGAACGAGCTCGTGTGAGCGCGTTTAATAACGAAGACTTTCCAGCATTCGGCAAGCCAATGAGTCCAGCATCCGCAATGAGCTTCAATGTAAGTCGTACCTTGCCGCTTTTGCCCTCCTTGCCCGGTGTATATTCAAAGGGATTCTGGTGCGTGGAGCTTTTGAAGCGAGCATTACCTTTGCCCCCGGCACCGCCGCGAAATATGGAGACTCTCTGTCCCTCCTCTGTTATTTCGTATTCTTCCTCCGAATCAATCACTTGCGCGAGCGTACCTATCGGGACAGCGAGTTCAATATCAGCACCGTTGGCTCCGCGCTTCAGCTCATTTTTTCCCGCCTCACCATTTTCCGCGCTAAAATATTTTTCGAATCTGTAGTTAGACAGCGCGGCAAGATCGCGTACGCCAACAAGGACCACGTCACCACCATGGCCGCCATCACCTCCTGAGGGCCCACCGCGGGCCGTTTCTTTTGTGCGCAGCCACCGCACAACACCGTCGCCCCCACGTCCTGCGTGCGCCTCTATAATGACGTCGTCAATAAATGCCATAGCTAGTCGTTTTGAACAAGTTGCCACCCTGCAGCTAGCAAGGGCTCGGCTTTCTTGTACTTTAGTGTCTGTATCTCCTCTCCCCTTTGTATGGTGACGAGATCATTGCGACCGACGGTCTGCTGCTTGACGATAGGCGCCGCAGTCTCGGCCTCACCACCAGCGGCATTGAGCGCTGCTCTCGTCTTTTCTTCTTCCGCACGAATACGTTCAGAATCACTGCGACCCATATTCGGAATCGCTTCGGCAAGCGCCGCCCGCATGCTTGCCTCGAGATGTCGGAAGCGGCCGAGTCCCTCCCGACGATATTCAATAAGAGGATCGCGCTGTCCGTACGCACGCAGCGATACGGACCGGCGCATATAGTCCATCATCTCGAGATGCTCGAGCCAGAACATGTCGGTGACTTGCAGCATCACACGCCGCAGTGTCGGGATGAAAAAAGAATCGAGTTCGTTTTTCTTTGTCTCGAAGACTTCGCTATCGACGAGATCCGCTGTCATCTCCCGCGCTGACGCGAGGACATCTTCGTCAGTACCAAGCAGCATGGCCCGACGCCGCGCATATATGGCGAGGCGCTGAGTATTCATAACATCATCATAGGCGAGCACCTGCTTGCGCGCGTCAAAATTGAAGCCCTCGATGCGCTGCTGAGCGGTTTCGAGTGACTTTGTAATCATCGCGCTCTCAATAGCTTCATCCTCGGGGATGCCGAGTTTGCCCATTACTTTTTTGAGCGTATCAGACGCAAATACACGCATCAACCGATCTTCGAGTGACACATAGAATCTCGTCTCGCCTGGATCACCTTGGCGGCCCGAGCGTCCGCGCAACTGATTATCGATTCGGCGAGCTTCGTGTCGCTCGGTACCAATAACCATAAGACCACCTCTCTCGACCACGCGCGCTCGTTCATCGGCAGTGGCGAGTGCTCCACCAAGCTTAATGTCCACGCCACGACCCGCCATGTTGGTGGCAACTGTCACGCGCCCTTCTTTGCCCGCCTCGGCAATAATCTCCCCTTCTCGCTCATGATTCTTCGCATTCAATACTTCATGCGGAATGCCGGCACGTGTGAGATAAGAACTTACCAGCTCGTTATCATCGATGGACACTGTCCCCACAAGCACTGGTTGGCCTTTCTTGTGACGCTCGGCAACCTCGCGTGCGACGGCATTATATTTGCCCGCCGCTGTCTGGTATATAAGGTCATCATAGTCTTTTCGTGCAATATTCTTGTTTGTCGGCACCACAACAACGTCGAGCCCATAGACGGTATAGAGTTCTTCTTCTGAAGAAAGGGCGGTGCCCGTCATGCCCGCAAGGTGTGCGTACATGCGAAATAGATTTTGGAATGTCACGCTCGCATACGTACGCGATTCTTCCTTCACCATCACGCCCTCTTTTGCCTCCACGGCCTGATGCAAACCTTCCGACCAGCGGCGTCCTGGCTGCATACGACCCGTAAACTCGTCCACGATGATGACCTCGTTATCGCGTACCACATATTCTTTATCCTTATGGAACAGCGCCTTGGCGCGTACCGCAGTCTCAAGATGGTGGGCGTAACGAACGCCTCCTTCTGTATACAAGTTTTCGATACCAAGTGCAGATTCTGCTTTACGCATCCCCTCTTCCGTGATCTGAATAGCCTTTTGCTTTTCATCGACCGTATAGTCAATACCCAGCTCTAATTGAGCAACAATACCGGCAAATTTTTGATAGAGCTGCTGCGCATCACCTGCCGGCCCCGAGATGATAAGTGGCGTGCGCGCCTCATCAATCAAGATCGAGTCTACTTCGTCAATGATGGCGTAGTTATGTCCGCGCTGCACTATTTGCGACGCATCATAGGCAGTATTGTCACGCAAATAATCAAAACCGAGCTCATTGTTGGTCACATACGTAATGTCGGCAGCGTATGCTTCGGGCTTTGTTGCAGGACGCAAATAATCATAGAAGACACGGAACGATCCTTCAGCGTCGCGCTCTGCATCTTCGGACTTCGCCACATGTGACGCGTCATAGCGATACGCGCCCGTCGACGTAACAACACCAACCGTCAGTCCCAGATAGTCGTACACTTGCCCCATCCACGTCGTGTCACGCCGCGCGAGATAATCGTTGACGGTCACCACATGCACCCCTTTTCCAGCGAGCGCATGATACGTTGCCGGCAATGTTGCGACCAGCGTTTTTCCTTCACCCGTTCTCATTTCTGAAATTTTTCCTTCCGCGAGCGCCAAACCGCCGAGTAGCTGCACATCAAAATGACGTTCGACGCGCGTCCGACGACCTGCTTCACGCACGAGTGCAAAGATGAGCGGCAAGTCATCTTTTGACGTCTCTCCACGCTCTTTTGCGCGTTCTTGTAGCCCGGACACCTTGGCACGAAGCTCCTCCTGAGTAAGCCCCATGAGCTCCGGCTCAAGAGCATTTATGCGGGCAAGAAGAGGCCCCGCGGCCCGTAAAAAGGCCGCGGATTGGTTCTTTGAAAAAAGCTGGGATAAGAATCGCATATGCGTGACTATACCATTTTCGCGTCGCTCCGTCCAAAAATACAAAAACGCTCGGCGAACCGGGCGTTTTGTATTTTCGACGTTCGAAAACTAGCGCTTCTTTGCAGCCTTGCGCTTCGTTGCCTTGCGCTTCGTTGCCTTCTTCGCCGTCTTCTTTGCAGCCTTGCGCTTCTTTGCCATGGTGTAGTGCGAATTGGAAAAATTATTTATATATCGACCTCACTTCATGTATTATTGCGCGTAAAATTATTTTTGTGTGTAAGAAAAAAAATAATTGTGGATAACATTTTTATTTTTCATAAATAATTTTTGGTGCGAATGTTTCTACTTCACGTTCAATATGTATATTTGTCGCATCAAAAACTTTTTTTGTTACTTCTTCTGCAAACGTATGAACGTCATGCGCCTTTGCACCTCGATAAGTCACGAGCACGAGCGGTTGTCGTTCGAAGAGCGCCACCGCTCCTTTTCGGAACCCCTTTAGATGCAGTGCATGATCGAGAATCCACGCAAGCGGCACCTTCGTTGTTGTGGCATCGATTTGATGAGTTGGTACGTCGGGAAATGATGCTCGCAGTATTTGCGCCTGTTCAAAAGATACTATTGGATTCTTAAAAAATGATCCGGCGGTTCCAATGGTGTCGCCGTATGGAAATTTTTTGGCACGTATCGACCTAACCAATTGAACCAGATCCATGACCGTGCGTGGTGGTTTTTCATGCGCGGCGGCCTGTACATCCGTATATTCCAGATTGAACACGCCCTGTTTTTTTAACATGAACTGAACACGCACAACGAGTAATTCTTTTCTTGTCTTGAATACACTACTGCGATACCCAAACGATGCATGGTCGTGCACAATGCGTACGCGTTCTCCGTTTTCTAGATCAATACACTCTGCCCATGAAAATGTCGCTGCTATGTCCGTTCCGTACGCACCAATATTTTGCACCACAGCGCCACCCACGGTACCAGGAATACCTGCAAGATTTTCAATACCGTACCAGTTGTGCATCGCCGCAACATCGACGAGATTCTCCCATGGGAGGCCTGCATCGACAGTGACCAGCACGGTATCATCTGCCTCAGCAATACTCACGTCGTTCATACGTAGACGCAGCACGAGACCATGAAGCGGGCCGTCCGGCACCAGGGTATTGCTACCCGCCCCCAGTACGTACAAGGGCAAAGAGTGCGATTGAGCAAAAGAAACTGCTTCTCTAACATCGTCCTCGGACATCGCATCGACGAAAAAATCAGCGCGCCCACCCACATGAAGCGTCGTGCGCGAGTCTAGAGCAACGTCCTTATGGAGTCTCATTGTACTTTCCCGCTTTGTATCTGTTTTATTGCGCTCGTTACTGCAGACTGTGTTTCTGGGAACCGCGCAGCCGACAGTTGCAGTGTTTGAACTGCATTATAGACATCGCCGGCGCGATAATATATTGCGGCGAGCGAAAATAGCTGCTGCGGGTCATTTGGGGACTGTGCGACGCGCATTTTCCACAGAGCAATGAGTTCTGGCCAACGCTTAGTATTGGTGTACGCAAACTCAAGCACTGGACTATCTACTGTGGTGGTGCCATGTGCTTGCTGCAGCACGTCCCGAGCGACATTCATATTACCGAGTGCTATTTCGCCTGCCGCTACATAGTCGGCCATACCGGGCGCATGCTGCGATAGATCGTACCCTTCTTTGAACGCGTCACGCGCAGCTGTGAGATTTCCCTGCGCCCACTCGATCACACCTCTTTGCACGAAAAAGTCTGGTTTTTGCGGCGAGAGCGCAATAGCGGCATTCACCTGATCCAATGCTTTGTCTAGTAATCCCGCATTCTGATATGCATACGCCAGCTGCAATCGTTCGCGGGCGTCATCGGGATATTTTGACACTTGTTCATTCATTCCAGAAATAGCTAATGTGCCGAGTTTCTGTTTTATCTCCGCAGCGACATCCTTATTGGAAAGCGCTTGTGCAAACAAAGAAACCGACTGTTCCGCCACCTCCTGTTTGTAGGGTGAATGCGAAGAAAGTAGGTCCTGCATCAGCGAGGCGCTTTTTTCAAATCCTATCGCTTGCGGTGATATTGCCGTAACCAAATTTCCCGCTGTATTCATGCCTCGGATAATGACGTACCAAATTACCGCAATCAACGCCACTACGATCACGGGCGAAATATTGAGTGCAAGCGAATCTTCAGAGACAATAGGTCGCTCGTTTAATGTTGTTGTACGACCGACTTGCGCGTCGATCATCGCTAATATGGCGAAGAAGTATATGTACGAGTACAGGTTGTCGAAGACAAAAAGATTGTGCACAGCATACCCTACAAGCGCGGCTGAGAGAGCAATCTTTTCCACCCGGGATATGTTGGCATGCTTCCAGAGCGAAAACGCAGCAACGCCAAAGAGCGAAAGATACAGCAGAAATGCAGGGAGTCCTCCTGCCATGAGCCAGTCGATGAACGCGTTATGCGCACGATCGAACCAGGACTCCTGTCCGTAGAGCGTGGGTTTGTAGTACTTATTAAAAACGTAATTGAATCCCTCCTGTCCCCAACCGACTATTGGACGTTCCTTGAACCCCTCAAGAGCAAGACTCCAGATCGTGAATCGCGTATTTCCATCAGCCATCGAAATCGAAGTGACTCGATTTAGAATACGATTGCCCTCCACAAAAGAAGAATTTTTTGCGGCATAAATCCCACCAACAACAAGTATTAGTGCAACAAGGCTGCCAATCGCAAATCTTCGCCACCTCTTGCCTGTAGAAAGTGCGGTTAGCAGTGCAGCCAAAGCAAGAGCGCCAATGAGGCCGAGCACTGCTCCGCGCGTTTCCGTATAAAAGATAAGGATCGATTGAATACCTGCAAGGACCAGTAACGACCACTTGAGCCACGTACGCTTTTCAGTCAGAGCTAGCCATGCCGCAATGCATACGTTAAAAAGAAGATAGATTGCAAAATATGCTGAGTTGCCAAAGGTCGCGTCGATGCGCGTCGAACCCTGATGTATCGCGAGTGATCCCCCAAGTTGCAGGAACGCATATCCGACAAGAACTGCAGAAATGGTAACCGAGGCAAGAAACCATTCCCTCCATTTTTTCTCAACTCGAAGCACATTGCTGGCCGCAAAGAAAAATGCGGCGAGGTGTACAAGAAGCACCCAGCCCTCCAT
>OMJE01000033.1 GCA_900299275.1 bacterium
TATTGGCAGCGTACTGCGGACTATCGGTGTTTGGAATTTTGATGGTCCACGTGAGACCGGGCGCAAGCTGCTCGGGCGTACGTGATGTAAACGAAACAAAGAGACCCGAATCACCGATCGGCATTGCATTGGGCGTAATGACGAATGATGTGGCGACGAGACCGGTCACTTTGAGCGCGAGACCTTCGCTCGCTGCGTAGGTTTGAATGGTCATACTGCCCTCCTTGCCAAGCGCATAATTGCCTGAAATGATCGGCGCAGGATAATTTACCGTAATGTGATCCGCGAGCGTATTTCGCGGCAAGGCAGCAGGTCCCGTTTTTAAAAGCTGGGCATAGGCATTTTGCACGATGAGGTCCTGCTGTTTCTTTGTGTTAGCGTAATCCACATTTAAGAGTGCGTACTGCGCCTCCGCAAGATCAAGCGCGCTCTTTGCCTGCTTCACGAGACCCAGTGCGTCGGGTGCTGACAGCACGGCAAGCACCTCGCCGCGCTTTACCTTTGCACCTTCTGCAACCCGTACTGACTCAAGACGTCCCGGCTTCGTAAAAGCTAGATCGACGCGGCCGCCGACGTTAGCATCTTGCGACGCCGCTTTCATATCAGTATCGGACACCCTAGGCGGTACTGCCACCTGTGTGTAGATAATAGGTGTGAGAATAAGCGCAAGGATCGCCGAGCGCGTAATGGCGCGGCGTGGATCATTCAAAAATGCCATAATCTTGCCTTTCATACCGAATATTGGAGTATAACGAAGAAACGGCTCTAAGCAAGCCGTTTTCTTCGAAGCGCTGACAACGTGCTCTATTAGTACCCGAGCGACTCGTTCACGAAGAGCACATGGATTTTGCGTCCCGTCATGGGCATTTCACCCTTCATAATGAGCATTTGATTGAGAGACGTTGGTCCACCATATACTCTGGTTGCTCGCTCATTCTCAAGCGGTAACACGTATTCAGTGAGACGCTCCATTGCCTCGTCGAGATTCGGCATGATCTTTTTTGTGCTGACGACAAGAATAAGGTTGGGTGACGTGTACACCAAATGCGGCATCTGGCTACCGCTCGCCGAAGCAATAACCAGCTCGCCGTCTTCGGTCATCGCGTGCACGGATCCAAGGTAGTAGTCCGAAAGCACCGACTGTCGACGGAGCTCCGCTTTCTTAGCGGGATCCTGTTCTTCAATAATACCTTTGTGGAGATTGTTCCAGCCGTGATTTCCTTGCTTCAAATATTCGATGAACCCGATTTCTTCAAGTGTCTGCGAGCTGCCATTCATGACCGATGCGCCCGCCGGAATGAGCTCTTTAATTTTTTCCAGGGCCTCGGCTTTTGTGCCGATTGCGACGCCCTCCATATTGCGAGCCTTCAGGCCTGCAATGGTCTTTTCCACTACGTCAGTACTTGCCAATGTGTCGTATGCCATATCAATGTTTTCTAGTTAGGTTCAATGTGTTCACCATACCCTGCCACAAAGGCAACGAGGCTGGGGATAACTATACGCTACTCTGCAAACACCACAAAACCGCGCACAAACTGCCGAAAAACTTCACGACGTGGTTGTTGTTCAAGCGCTCGCAAGTGTTTAATCGGATGACATTCAGGGGTAAATTCATAATGCCCACGCACTTCCCCGTCTTCAAAAATGCGAATGTGATACTGGTACACAAAATTCTCTACGAGCCGTAGGCTCGCAACCTCTCCTTTGTCGAGCCAGGCAATGCAGTGAGCCCCGAAACCATGCGCCACGAGATGATCGATGAACACCTCAATGGTCGTATCAGGCGAAAGGTGACCGATAAGAAACGGCTGACGACCGGTGCGCTCACTTTGTACAAAATGATCACTTGAGAGCCCGACGCGCTGCGCCACATTGCGCACGTAGGGATGCACCGGCCCATATACCCGCCACGTTGCATATTTGAGCCAATGTCGTGGTTTGAGCGGATACGGAACACGCGATGTCGGCACGCGCCGATGCTGCATAGTACGTAAGGTCTTCATATTGCGAAACAATTGTTCATCTGCTACGCCAATGCCGGCACTACAATTTTGCGCCGAAGTGCAAGAAACACACAAAGAGCAAGAAGAGCGACACCCGCTGCAAAAACAAAGGCATACGTCGACTGCCACGCCCAGAGAACACCCGCAATGACCGATGCTGGCACATACACAATGCCCGTGACAAAATTATAGAGCCCCACCGCGCTCGCACGACGTTCGCGCTCAATATCTGCGATAAACGCCTTTGTCTGCGCTTCATCGATCGCATAAAACGCACCAAAGATGATAAAGAGTCCGATGATCTGCCACGGCTCTGTCGCGTACACGAAACCAACTGACATTACTGCGTACAGCAAGTAGCCAGCGCTGATGATTTTCCATCGTCCATAGGCATCGCCCAGTGAACCAAATGGTATGGAAAACACCACAAAGGACACATTAAAGAGCGCGTAGAGCAAAATGACATCTGCGACGGAAAAACCGGTTTGATAGGCTTTCAGCAACAAGAAGCCAAAGCTGAAATACGCAAGCGCAAAGAGACTCGCCGGAATAAGATAGCGCCGAAATTCGGGCGATAACAAACGCCAGGATTTGAAAATGTTATCGCGTTCGTGCGGCGTGCCCGGGCGTTCTCTCACGGCGAGCAGCGTCAGTACCGCCACTCCTGCAACGAGTGCCGCGCAAATAAAGAGTATTCTGAACGCGTCCGCCGTCTCTCCGTATGCAGCAAAGAGCAAGTACGCAAGCAGTGGACCAAGCACGGCACCCGCCTTGTCCATTGCTTTGTGCGCACCAAAAGAATATCCGCGATTACCATCAGTCGTTACATCAGCTATCCAAGCGTCGCGCGCTGGCCCACGCATACTTTTTCCGAGACGCTCGATCACGCGAAAGAGTGCGACGAGCGATAATGAATTTGCAAAGACGAGGAAGCATTTTGCAAGCGTAGAAAATCCATATCCTGCAACGGCGATGGGCTTGCGCCGACCCGTCTTGTCCGACAGATATCCAGAAACATAATCGAGTGATGAAGCTGAAAAATCTGCGAGACCTTCCACAACACCAAGCAGCGCTGCGGATGCACCGATGATGGTCGTAAAGAAAATAGAAAAGACGGAGAAAATAGCCTCGGAACTCACGTCCGTCAAAAAGCTCACGACGCCGAGCCGTATCACATCGGGATGGATTTTGCGCATCATATGCAGCAGTATACGCCGTTAGCGCTTGTGCGCCTTTGACCACTTCACGAGACTATTCGCGCCCGTCTTTTTGCCGCGGTAGGTGCCACCGCGTTTTTTATAGAGCTGCACCGCATACTGCATGGCGCGCGCAGAAAATTTGCCCATTTTAGTCACGGCCTCTTTCTTGCAGGCCTCCCACAATTTAGGATTCGTTCTGACGACAGTACTTGATGATGTCATAAGAATATATCGAGTGATGGAACTAATTATACAAAGCTTTGTACACTTCTGCCATTTGTAAAGGTGCGCACGACGCTCCTCGGGTATTGCCCGGCTTATTAGAATCCCTGCCGCGGAGCTTCGCTGTCGGCAGAAAAACCCTGCTGCGCACTTTTTGCTGCCGGTCAGGGACTCGAACCCCAATTAA
>OMJE01000034.1 GCA_900299275.1 bacterium
AAGGCGTACGAGTACTCAAAAAAAGCCCACGAAGGACAGGAGCGCTATTCGAAAGACCCCTATTTTATACACCCCGCCGCAACTGCAAAAATACTTGCGGAGTACGGCATGGACGCCACCACTATTGCGGCGGGACTTCTGCACGATGCTGTTGAAGACGCGCGCGTCGAACGTGAGGCGATGGAAAAAGAATTCGGACCCGAACTGTTGTTTATTGTGGACGGCGTCACAAAGCTCGGTAAACATAAATACCGCGGTAGCGAACGACATGCTGAAAGTTTGCGGCGACTTTTGGTGGCAACGGCCAGTGACATTCGCGTGCTCATCGTGAAGCTTGCCGACCGATTCCACAACATGCAAACGCTCGAGCATGTACCCGAGCACAAGCGGCTACGCATTGCTCTTGAGACATTAGAGATATACGCACCGATAGCAGATAGGCTCGGCATGGGCGCCATGAAAAGTCAGCTCGAGGATCTCGCCTTTCCGTACGTGGATAGAGATGCTGCAACGCATACTGCTGAACTCCGTAAACTTAAAACAAAGGAGACTGAAGCTGGCCTGGCAAAAGTGCAAAAAGAGTTACAACGCGAACTTGCGAAGCGTGACTTAACCACGTTTCGCACGGATATTCGCATCAAGGGTCTTTGGAGCCTGCATCAAAAGTTGAAGCGCAAGGGTGAGGATATTAACAAAATTCACGACATTGCAGCGCTGCGCATTATCGTCCCGAAGATCGAGGACTGCTACACCGCACTCGGGGCGGTACACGCGCTTTATAAGTCTGTACCTGGCCAATTTAAGGATTACATATCGTTTCCAAAGCCGAACGGGTATCAATCGTTGCACACAACGGTCGTAACGCCAGATGCTGGCATCGTAGAAATACAGATACGTACCGAGGAAATGCACCGCGACGCACAATTCGGTATCGCCTCCCATATGTCTTACAAACAGCTCGGTAAGAACATTGACAAGCTTTCCATTGAGGCTCAAAAAAGTCGCTTTTCTTCTCTTTCTCTGTCCTGGATACGATCGCTTATACCGTCACTTATGAGCTTCTCAAAACCCAGCAGTGGAGTCTCAGGCGAAAAACCTGCGCTTAAAGTGCCGCCTTGGCTAGCAGAGCTTGCTGACGCGCACACGCAGATGACGGGTTCAACAGACTTTGTAGAAGGTCTTAAGGAGGATTTTTTTTCGCATCGCGTCTTTGTATTTACACCCACGGGTGATGCCATCGATTTGCCCGTTAATTCGACGCCGATAGATTTTGCGTACGCCATTCACACGGATCTTGGCAATCACCTGCTTGGTGCAAAGGTTAATGGCAAAATGGTTTCTTTTGAGACCACGCTCGGCAATGGCGATGTCGTTGAAATTATTCGCCGTGAGTCTGCGAAACCATCCGTAAAATGGCTTGATCACGTAAAGACATCGCTCGCGCGCAAGCAGATCCGTCTCGCGCTCGGTATGACAGAACCCGATAAAACGCCTCGCCGTCGCCGTCCTCGTATTGCAAAGAAAAAGTCTTAGACGCTGAAGTTTGAAACCGCGTAAAGATCGTCGTCTACGGTCTCCTCGGGTGCGGGCGGTGGTATGGGGTCAGAAACGGGTTCGGGTTCGTTCGCCTCCTCGGTCGGCAACGAAACAGCAGGAGATTCTACCGCGGTGCCCGTGGCATCTTTTGCCGGAGCCTTCAGCGCATCAGCGAGATGTGTCAGATCATCCGGCGAAAAGAAGTCGATAAGGAGGCGTCCACCTTCCGCATGGGTCTCAATGATGACGCGCGTACCGAGGCGCTCAGCAAGCGACTTTTCAATTTCAACCATCTCGGGAGTCTTTTTATGGTGTTTGCGCACCCGCTCTTGGGCTATGGAGCGCGCAATGCCTTCTGCAGCACGTACGGAAAGTTTTTTTAGAATAATTTCCTTAAAAAGCGTCTCGCGCTGCTCGGGATGGTCAACGAGTGCCAAGAGTGTACGTGCATGTCCTTCGCTAATTTCCTTATTTACGATGGCCTGTTGCATGTGGTCAGGCAGCTGCAGTAGACGCAAGCTATTTGAAACGTACTCACGGCTCTTGCCGATCTTTGCGGCCGTCTCTGCATGAGAGATGCCGAATTGCTCGATAAGCTGCTGGAGGGCCTTGGCGCGATCAATGGCATTCAAGTCTTCGCGCTGAAGATTCTCAATGATGGCGAGCTCAAGCTTGTTTAGGTTGCTTTCGCCCGAGCGAATGACTACGGGGAGCTGTTTAAGGCCCGCGAGCTTGCTTGCACGCAAGCGGCGCTCGCCAGCAATAAGCTCATAAATACTTTCCATGCCCCCATCTGGTTTTTCCACTTCAGTTCGCGTAACGACGAGGGGCTGCAAGACGCCGTACTGTCGAATGCTATCCGCGAGAGAGCGAAGGCCTTCTTCGGTAAATTCTCGACGAGGCTGGTAGGGATTTGGCTTAATTTTATCAATGTCGATCCAATAGACCGAGTCATATTTGGTAGGTACGTATGCGCCGCTTTCGTTCATAAGGCCATTCTAACATGCGGCAAAATAAGACATAAAATGCTATACTGTGTAGTACAGCCGGGATGGCGGAATTGGTAGACGCAACGGATTCAAAACCCGTCGCCGCAAGGCATGAGAGTTCGATTCTCTCTCCCGGCACCAGCCAAAAAGGCTATCGAGCATTATTTACTAACGAATAAGATATGATTGTAAATCAGAAACGATTCATCACCATAGTTTTAATTGTATTGGTCGTAATTGCAGTATTTGCTTTAGGTTATGGAGCTCTGGTTAAGGCACCAGCTCCAATTGAACAGGCACAGGTTAGTAATTTACAAAGCAGGCCAACTACTACACCCCTGCGTACCAATGAGTCTGTTTCCCAAAAACTACCACAGGCACCTTCGGGTAAGGTTCTTGCTGATTTGATGCCAATAACACTCCCATCATATTGCGATTTTTCGCAAAATGCTGAGAAAGTATGGAACGTTAACTGCGGAAGAAATACGAAAAACGCTGCGCGCGAGTTTATGGGTACAATTCTCGAATCTCAAGGTTGGAGACTTTGCGAGCGAGGGCTTCCGTATGCCATATGGGTTAAGAATGGGGTTCAAACAATCGTGACCGAAAGTCTCGAGGACAGTGATGCTGCCTCGTACCCATTTAATTTAGGTCAGAAGAGCGTAGAAACGGACGGATACGGAGCGTGTAAATAGAAAAGCAGCCGTGCATATTTTCGATGTCTCCGCGGCAGCAGGCTTTTTCAACTATGGGCAGTTTGGATCTACGGTCTTCCGCATTCTCATCGACCTCGGTCCTCGCCGCACGAGACAGCGTATTGCGCTTCACAACTGCAAACATACGAGTCATGACTGGACCGTAAAAATGGATTGTCCTCCAGAATACCGTGCGCTTTTGTGAGCTTTGTACGTTTACTTAATCTGTGCTATAATAACGAAAGATACAGGGCGCTAACGCGCAAAGGAGGTAACGTGAGACAGCATCAGTTTTTTTCTCAATGTGACACAAACGAGAGAGCATGGGAACAGTTCACCCATGCTCTCGGCGATGCGTTCTTTGAGGTTCAGAACCTCAATCCGGGTCTCGTGAAGACTGGCGAAGCCGAGTATGCTCCCAAGCTAGAAACGCCCGCTGCCAAGAGCCTGCGCGAGCGTCGGATCCACAATCGTTGGCTCTCTCTCGTGGCCCGTCTCGCAATCATCATTGAGGTTTGCCGCGATCGTTCTCTCGGTAAACACCTGCCGAAAATGACGCTGGTACTCAGCATGGTTGCAAGGCAAAATATTGCCGACCCCGATGTTCGCAAGGCGATTCAGGACGTCGTGCATGAGTAGTGCAAACGGCCGCTTGATACTATCAAGCGGCCGTTTTTCTATGAAAAACACACAATAGTATGGTAGGCTCGTCAAATGAAACCGCGCATACTCTGTATCGTAGGACCGACGGCATCGGGCAAGTCCTCGCGCGCCGTTTTTGAAGCATTGCAGCGCCAGGGTGAGGTAATTTCCGTTGACAGCCGTCAGGTCTACCGCGGACTAACTATTGGCACTGAAAAGATATCTGAACACGATATGCAGGGAGTGCCACATCATCTTATTGACGTCCGCGAGGTCACCCATCCTTATTCTGCCTCGGATTTTGTGACAGATGCAGAGCGCCTCATCGAAGACATTGCGCAGCGTGGAAAACTGCCGATTTTGGCTGGCGGCACAAGCTTCTATTTTGACGCCCTGCTTCGTCCATTACCAAAAACGAGTCAGTCTGATCCGGTATTGCGGGCCCAGCTCGCCAAGCGAGGCGCCGACGATCTCTATGCGGAGATTTTGGTACGCGATCCGCGTCGAGCACATAAGCTTGATCCAAAAAATCACCGTCGGCTCGTTCGTGCTCTCGAGATTATAGAAACACAAGGTGCCGTACCGGAGCGCCTGCCCGTCGAACCGCACTACGATGTGGATTGGATCATTATTGATCCGCCGCGAGAGGAGCTTCGGCCACGAATCGATGCTCGTCTTCAGCAAGCTTTTGATCGCGGACTCATTGATGAGGTGCGGGGCATCGCAGATCACCTATCTGTACCGGCACTGAATGAGCTCGGTCTTGAATATCGCATCGTTGGCGAGTACCTTCGTGGTGAGCGCACGCAGGAGTCTCTGCTCCCTGCCCTTTCTGCAAAACTTTGGCAGTACGCTCGCCGCCAGAAGGCATGGCTGCGTAAATTGCAGTCGGAAATTATTACTCCGGAAGCTTCGTTGCACCCGGACAGAAACTAAAACCGAGATTTATACTTGAAAACAGTGAGTTTATGCGATTGGGAACGCTCACCGAGTACTGGAGACGGCACATTTGATCCTCGGGAATATTGAGCTTCGACTGAAGATATGTTTCAGCACTCTGCCGCGTCGGACCGATTGGTTCCTTAAGTAATGCGACGTTAAAGAAATCTGTCGCTTTGTCATAGCTAATCGTAAAAGGTGGATTACGTGTTGCCGAGGAATCTGCCATGCCGACGGGCTCATGGTAACCGATAAAATATGAGTCAGCATTGTAAGGATCTTTACTGACGTCAGCATCGGTTAAGAAATCCGCGGTTACCAGTGCGCCCGCATCATTAGTTTTCAGCGTGCGCCCTTCCGCTAATGGCTTCTGCTCTTGGTCGGCCGTTGATGGCTGCGTCCCGGGCGTAATAGTGGCCCCCTGCCTCGTGTTAGCAGGGATGGTCGCAACCTTTGAGCCTATATACCAGTACGCAATAAGCGCGGTTACTAGGACAAGTGACCCGATGCCGAACAAAAGTTTATGTGTAGTAGTCATACATCAATTAGATTATGCCCCTGACCCATACGTTGCTATACAAGCGCCTGATCTTTGGTTGTCAGAGCTTGTAGTCCAAGGACCATACCCACTTGTTTTATAGAGCGCATGGGCAGACTCTGCATTGCATGCAGCATCACTTGCAGCCTGCACGCACGGCTGACACGAAGCCTCCGTCTGTACTGCTACACCGTTGGCACCGTGGCACAATTTGTTGCACTGCAATGTGGGATTGCCATTATTATATTTAGCGCAGGAAGGCCCATTCAGCTGGTTTTGCGTGAGCATGATTTGGAAGGTGCCGCAGGCATTGCCATTACAGCCGTACGATTTACCGCTATTTTCTGTGCCAGCAATGCACGACATTACTTTAGATTCCGTTTCATTGAATCCGGCCGCCTGTAGTGCTGCAGGGCTACAGGCTGCATTTGCATCCGCACATAACGCATGAGCCTTTCCGTCGAGGTACACGCCACCACCGCTTGGCGTGACACCTGTGACATGCCCCGTTACTTGGTTCAACTTAAAGAGGGCCCCTTCTGGAATCAAACAATTATTCATGCCCCCAGAGTTAATAATTGCGTACCAATTTTGTCCGACCGCATCGGATTTGTAGAGTACGGCCATAAAAGCGTCCACAATGATCCAGCCTGCAAGCGCAAGAACGATGCCGCCAAACAAATTGAGCAACATCGTCTTTGCTTCGGATCGGGCGCCCGGACTTGCAGGATTTAGGAGAATTTTAAAACCTGCATAAGCGAGCATGATAGGCGCTACAAGCACAATAAGCAGTGTGATGGCGAGCTCAATTGAATTGTTGACGACCGTAATGACAAGGGCGAAGCTGCCGGGGCATATATTTGCCCCGGCGGGAATAATGGGCCCAAAAAATGGTATCGCTGCCTGGGCCGAGTTAGGAGCGACAGCGAGTAGGGCTACGAAGACCACCAGCAAGGCATATCTCGCGTGATTCATTGCTTTCACTATAGCGTACTGTGACGCCGATGGTGCCGCTTTCCCCAATCGGCCTCCTCTGCTAACCTGTATGCACAGGGCCTATATCGATTGTGTGCATCGATATAAGCCCGCGTTCGGTGAGATAACATGACTGCAGACACTCATGCTCTCTACCTCACTTTGGGCCTATAGTTTAGTGGTAAAACAGCGGTCTCCAAAACCGCCGTCCCAGGTTCGAGTCCTGGTGGGCCCGCACTAGCAAAAAGTCTGACGTAGGTCAGACTTTTTGTTTTTGAATCGCAATGGTACACAATATTTTCAGTTTACTCAGTTCGTTTCTTCGCTCCCCTCCACTGCTCATACAGAGCGACAACGAGTATCGCCGAGAAAACAATAAGCCAAAAACGGCCATCCATTTCAGCCTGCGGCACCGGAACAGTTTTACTTTCTACTTCTGGTATCGGTAGGGATGGTTTCGGCATGCCGTGCTCGATTGCAGTGGCAATGGTTTTGAATATGGCAAACATCGTTAAGTGGGTAACGGAAAAGGTTACTGCATGCTTAGTAAATACGGCGTCTGGAATCTGCACCCACTCCCCATTCGTTTCATTACGCCAATACAGACCGAGCGAATCACCCTCTAGCGACGCGGGTATGGGCAGCGTGATAGTGATAGGTTTGTCAAAATGATGAATGAGGTTTCCCTGACGATCAGTTGCGGTCACCGTATAGAAAGCCTCGTTCACCAGTGACGTATTCACCGGCACGAGATGCGTATTAATACCACCAAGCGGTTCTTCCGTTATCGTGAAAGTGGTCCAGTCTGGCACTGCTCCTGAAGGTACATTGATATGCGCTGGACCTGCGGTGGTTACTACAGTAAGGCTTCCCGTTTGAATCGGCATAACGGTCATTGGTGTATCCGTAGCGATGATGAAACGGGCCACGCTCCCGCCAATGCTTTGACTGACGCGCGGGCGAGCAGGCTCGCTCGATGGCCGCCAGTCCGTTTGCACGTCGCAATATGACGGACAATCGAACGTAATGGTGCCAACGACATTTCCCGTCGCCGTTCCCGAGAATTTTCCGGTCGACGGACTGATCGTTACGTTTCCAAAATCGATCCATCCGAGCGATTCACCCCACGCCGAGCCCGAAAGCTTTCCATTGCCGTCATTTTTGACACCGCCCTGCGATGGATTAAATTTTATCCATCCGGCATTCGACGACCAGGCGTACCCTGAGAGCGCTGAGGAATCGACAATGACGTTGCCGAAGTTAATATAGCCTACCTTATTGCTCCAGGCGTACTTATGCGCACTAAGCACCGTACCCGCAAAAACCAACCCTGGGATGCTGAGACCGGCGAGCGATAATGCGATCAGCAGTCTCGGCCTCGGCATACCTTAGCGACGAGTGCTGGTGGCTGCATCGGGAGACACTTTCTTGGTACCTTGGTTCAGGTTTTGTGCGGAATTGATTGAGATAGGCGCCACATTGATGATTTTATTGGTTGACGGCCGCCAGAGAATCGCTTCCATTGACGTCGTGTATGCAAAGAGCACGTCGCCTGTTGTACCATTAAACGTAAACGAGTGTCCGTCGAGCGAAAGCGTGCGGTCACCTGTGAGCGTAAGATCAGTGTCTGCAATGTTTGCACTCGTTCCCGCACCCCACACGGGTTTGCCTCCAGACACTTTAAGCACGTCGCCATCACTGCCAATGGGCAAGGTTGTGAGTGAAGCCGTGCTCAATGCGTACAGCAAATCACCCACCGAGTACGACGCCACACCGGTTCCTCCTTGAAGCACCGACAGTGCTGAAGTAAGACCACCCAGCGACGTAATATCGGTGTTAGCGCCCGAAGCGGCAGGTGCAATGACGCCACAGTTCGGAGCTGTGGGCGCACAATCGGGTTCGAGGGTTTCGCCCGGCGCATACATCGTTGCACTCACCATATGTGGCGTAGCTAGACAAACGAAAAAAAGCACCAGAGGGAGAAGTGTTTTGGCACGCAATCTCACTTGCGCATATATGGCCATTTCAGTCAATATGATACCAAATAATGTAGTAAGTACTGGGGATTTCTGCGCAAGGTGTGGATAGCGAGTGCTATTCTACAGCTATGACAGCGCTGCAAAATCGTGCACACGAGGAACGTCCGTGGGGTGCCTTTGATCGATTTACCTTAAACGAACTCTCGACGGTCAAAATAATTACACTGAAGCCGAACGAGGAACTATCGTTGCAGCGACATCAGAAGCGTGCAGAGTTCTGGCGCATCATCTCAGGTACCGGCACCGTAACCGTTGACAATGACATTACCCCAGCCGCCGCTGGCGATGAATTTTATATCGATTCTGGGCTCGCACATCGTGCCACATCCGGAAATGACGGTCTCGTGTTCCTTGAAATATCGCTCGGTACATTTGAAGAACATGACGAAGAGCGGCTGGAAGACAAATATGGCCGCGGTAGTCCCACTCCATGACGATTGTCTATCTACTCGGACTATTTTTTTTCTTTCTTTTTCTTATATTTTGCGCGTGGGTCGTGCTGCGACTCACGTTTGGTCTTGCAAAACAAACGCTGCGACAGCGCATACGCACAGCAATCGCACCACTGCAACTGCAACGATCGCCGCAAAATCCGTTGCTTCGTCCTGGCGGCATGCCCTGGCACGCAGAAGCCGTCTTCAATCCTGCCGCCATTAAGCTTGATGGCCGTACCTATCTTCTGTATCGCGCCATAGGCGCAGACGGCGTCTCTCGCCTAGGCCTCGCCACTTCAGACGACGGTGTGAACTTCAAAAATTTACCGTTTCCTATCTACAACCCACCGCGCCCTCTGCAGAGTTCGGGTACCAAGCGCTACAGCCCTGTACTCTATCCTTCCGGTGGTAGCTGGGGTGGATATGAAGATCCGCGCATCGTTGAAATTGAAGGGCGGTTGTACGTAACGATGAACGTCTTTGATGGCTGGGACTATATTCGTGTGGCCGTTGTGTCCATTAGCCGCGCTGACTTTCTCAAGAAGAATTTTTCTGCATGGTCACCTCCAACGCTGCTTTCTAAGTCTGGACAGCGACACAAGAACTGGGTGCTGTTTCCTGAAAAAATACATGGGAAATTTGCATTGCTCCACAGCATTTCTCCAAATATAGAAATTGCCTACCTTGACACGCTCGAGGGTGTGCCGAACAAAGACGGCTATGTGGAAAGCTGGGAGGGCCCTCGTTCAAGCATTGCGGTACGTGAAGCATACTGGGACAACTACGTACGCAGTGCAGGCCCGCCACCAGTAAAGACGGAGAAAGGCTGGCTGCTCTTTTATCACGCCAATGACAAACGCGACCCTAGCAAATATAAACTGGGCGCCATGCTTCTCGATCTAGATGACCCGACGCGAATACGCTATCGCTCTATAGTGCCCGTGCTTGAACCGCTGCTCGATTATGAAAACGAAGGAAAACCAGGCATTGTCTATGCCTGTGGAACCACCATCGAGGGTGATACATTGACGGTCTATTATGGCGGCGCGGACAAGGTCATTTGTGCCGCGTCAGCTCCTCTGTCCTCATTCCTTGCGGCTCTGACGCAGAAGGAACACGCTATACTGTAGAGACACCTTATGTTTACTGTACGTCGCATACAAGAAAATCCTGTGCTCTCGCCACGCGCAGAGCACGCGTGGGAATCGGTTGCCACCTTTAATCCGTCCGTCATAAAAACAGATGGCCGCTATGCAATGTATTACCGCGCCATAGCGCATCCCGACGCTCTCTCGCCATCGCCCATCGGTCAGTCATCAATCGGTCGTGCCACCAGTATTGATGGCATTCATTGGGAAGATCGCGAACAAGTTCTGCTGCCAGAAGAGACATGGGATGCGTACGGCTGTGAAGACCCGCGCGCTACCATTTTTGAAGGAACAACGTATCTCACATACACGGCTCTTGGCGGGTACCCGTATTCAAAAGACAATATTCGCGTGGGTATAGCTATAGCTAGGGACGGGAAAAACTTTACCGAGCGACACCTCGTGACACCTTTTAATGCGAAAGCATTTGTCATTTTTCCGGAGCGCGTGAATGGCAAGGTAGCCGCACTGCTTACCGTGCACACCGATGACCCACCTGCTGAAATCGCGCTCGTGCTTGCCGACACCATCGAAGAGTTTTGGTCTACTGACTTTTGGGCCTCGTGGTATGAACACTGGAAGGATTTTGCTCTGAATTTAAAGCGCGACGCGCAGGATCATGTCGAGGTTGGTGCAACGCCCGTCCGCACTGCCGATGGGTGGCTCTTCTTTTATTCCTATATCATTAATTACTTTGGTGGAGGTCCTCGCGTCTTTTGTACTGAGGCAGCCATGCTCGACCTGCACGATCCGCGCATACTGCACGGACGCACGTATCCGCTCTTAGTGCCCGAAGAAAATTACGAGCACTACGGCCTAGTTCCCGACATCGTCTTCCCAACGAGCGCCATTATTGAAGGACGCGTGCTACGCCTCTACTATGGCGCCGCCGACACTACCTGCGCAGCTGCGGACATTCATTTTGATCACCTCTTGCGCGCCCTTAATCCAAGCCGTGCCTCGCGCACATTTGCACGCGCACCGGAAAGTCCTATCATCAGCCCGCGTGGCACGGGTTTTGAGCACAATGCAACCTTTAATGCGGGCGCCATAGACCAGAACGGATCGGTACACATTCTGTACCGAGCAATGGATGAACAAAATACATCAACGTTCGGCTATGCTCGCAGCGATGACGGCATTCATATCATCGAGCGACTCGAGAAACCCGTTTACGTACCGCGTGCTGACTTTGAAAGTAAGAGGGGCTCCCCAACGGGCAACTCTGGCTGCGAGGATCCGCGCATCACGGTCATTGATGATCGTCTGTATGTCACGTATACAGCGTACGACGGCGTACACAACCCGCGTGGTGCCATTAGTTCCATAGCACTCCAAGATTTTCTCGATCGCAAATTCGACACCTGGACGGAACCGTTGCTCATTACCCCGGATGCCGTTGATGACAAAGACATTGGTCTTTTGAGCGACAAGGTTGATGGTGAATACGTTTTATACCATCGCATCGACCGGCACGTCTGTGCCGACATGCTCCCTGATCTGTCATTTAAAAAGCGCGTCTCACGCTGCATTACCGTGCTCGGCCCGCGACCCGGCATGTGGGATGAAGAAAAAGTTGGTATTGCCGGTCCGCCTATGAAAATGACCGATGGAAATTGGCTACTCATTTACCACGGTGTCTCGCATAAAAATTACTACCGCCTCGGCGCCGCCATGCTCGATCCGAAAGGCCTCACCGTGATTGCGCGCACCGTCGATCCCATCTTTCAGTCTAGCGAACAGTACGAGGTTGAGGGTATTGTGCCGAATGTGGTCTTTGCCTGTGGGTCGGTAGTACGTGACGATACGATATTTCTGTACTATGGCGGTGCCGACCGTGTGCTTGGCGTCGCCACTGCCTCATTGTCTACCGTCATAGATGCGCTTTCATGACCTATCCTGCAATTGTATTTGATATCGATAGAACATTAACGGCAAGCAAAGAGGCCATAACGCCTCCGATGGCAGAGCTCATTGCGCAGCTCTCACAAACCACGCCTGTCGCACTCATTACCGGTGACTCGTTTACCGTGATCGATGCAAACGTACTTTCGCGCCTGCCCGCATCGACACAATTCGATAAACTCTATGTGCTACCCACGTCCGGAGCAGCGTTATACGTTTTTACCGACGGGTCGTGGACCTCGAGATATGCACTCAACCTGGACGATGAGGAAGTGCAGCACATTGACGACGCAATTCGCGAGGCGTGCGCCGAGACAGCACTCATAGATCTTGCTGCACCGAGTTATGGCGAAATTATTGAGCACCGAGGACCCCAAGTGACCATATCCGCACTTGGTCAGAATGCACCAATCGCACTCAAAGACGCATGGGATCCCGATCATTTCAAAAAGCGCACACTGCGCGATGCCATTGCGAAGCGGTTGCCGAATTACGATGTAAAGACTGGAGGCGCAACGTCCGTCGATGTGACGCGCGCCGGCATCAACAAGGCCTACGGCGTTCGAGCCTTAGCGACACTTCTTCATCTAGAGCCACGCGACATGCTCTATGTCGGCGATGCTCTTTACCCCGGCGGCAACGACGAGATCGTAAAGGAGACTGGCATCGTGACTCGGCAAGTATCTGGACCAGACGAAACCAAGCAGGTCATTGCTGACCTGCTTGGTAATGCACCCTTTAGGGGGTAGTTATTTCTTCGCCTCCTTAAAGAGGACGTTTTCGCGCACAATAGGATCGAACTTTTTAAGCTCAATTTTGCGCTGTACAGCCTTCTTATTCTTCCGCGTAAAAATGACATGCGGAGATTTCGTCGACTTCAATTTAATCAATCTATCCTGTGACATAGAGTCGAGTCTACCAGATATGCGTGCGCTAGGCAATCGCCGGGGACTTGGCGGCACGCGGCGCTTTTTTCTTCACTTCGAAGTGCGGTTCGTCATTTTTTATGGACACGGTCACGAGACCACCCTCCATAATGCCCTGGGATACCATCATCGAGGCGAGCGGTGTCAAAATGCGGTCCTGTATAGTGCGACGGAGCGGACGTGCGCCGTACTGCGGGTTATAGCCCTTCTCGGCAAGCCAGGAGCGCACTTCTGGGGTAATAGCCAGTTGGATACGCTTCAGAGAGAGACGTTTTACCACTTCCTCAACCTGATTTTCTACAATCTTTGCGAGGGCCTCTTTTGCTAGGACGTCAAAGATGATGATGTCATCAAGACGGTTCAGGAATTCCGGACGGAAGTGCTCGCGCAATGCATCCATGACGCGCTCCTTTGTTTCTTCATAGCGGGTCACATCTGTTGCGTCCGCCTTGCCAAATCCGATATGTGCCAGTCTATCAATGAATTCGCCGCCAACGTTTGACGTCAGGACGATGATGGTGTTCTTGAAGTTTACCTTGCGGCCTTTGCTATCCGTTAGATGTCCAGAATCGAGCACTTGCAGCAGGATGTTGAATACTTCGGGATGTGCTTTTTCAATCTCATCAAAGAGCACTACAGCGTAGGGACGATGACGAATACGCTCGGTGAGCGTACCCGCTTCTTCATAGCCGACGTAACCTGGAGGAGCGCCGATAAGTTTAGCAACCGAATGCTTTTCCATAAATTCACTCATGTCCACGCGGACGAGGGCATCAGGGTCATTAAACATGAATTCGGCGAGTTTCTTCGAGAGCTCCGTCTTGCCCACGCCCGTGGGGCCGAGGAACAGGAACGAGCCGATCGGTCGATTTGGATCTGAAATGCCAACACGGGAACGTTTAACCGCATCCGCAACCTTCCGCACCGCCTCGTCCTGCCCCACTACGACGCGCTCCAATTCATCCTCCATTCGTGTCAGCTTTGCAGCCTCTTCCTCGAGCATTTTTACTACCGGGATACCCGTCCAACGACTTACTACAGACGCAATTTCCTGTTCGGTGACTTCCTCGTTCAACACACGGCGTGATTTCTGCAAGGTCTTGAGACGCTTCAATCGTTGTTCAAGCTCCTTTTGTATGGCAGGAATACGCCCGTATCGAATTTCAGCGACGGTGCCAAGGTCAGCATTCATTTCGGCAGCGTCAGCAGCGACCTTAAGCTTCTCGAGTTCCGTTTTGTTTGCCCGAATACCCTCAAGGACTTCTTTTTCGTTCTTCCACTTCAGTTCAAGTTCGCTTGTCTTTTCTTTCAAATCAGCGATCTCTTCATTGATGAGTTTAATGCGCTCTTTTATCTCCTTAGCATGGTCGCCTTGTAGATCTTTCTGCAGTGCTTGGCGTTCAACTTCGAGTCGTCGAATTTTCCGATCAGTTTCTTCCAATAACGGCGGCTTATTTTCAAGCGCAATACGCAGACCTGACGCGGCCTCGTCGATCAGGTCGATAGCCTTATCCGGCAAGAAGCGGTCAGAAATATAGCGAGAAGCGAGTTCAACCGCTGACACAATGGCGCCATCAGTAATACGCACACCGTGATAGAGCTCATATTTATCACGGAGGCCGCGAAGGATAGCAATACCATCTTCCACGCTTGGTTCCTGCACAAACACCGGCTGGAAGCGCCGCGTGAGCGCCGCATCTTTTTCAATATATTTTTGATACTCCTTCAATGTTGTCGCGCCAATGATGCGAATTTCACCTCGTGAGAGCGCGGGCTTCAACATATTTGACGCATCGAGCGAGCCCTCGGCACCCCCGGCACCGACAAGCGTGTGTAGTTCATCTACAAACAGAATGATCTTCCCTTCTGCTTTTTCGACTTCCTTCATCACATTCTTCATGCGCTCTTCAAATTCCCCGCGGTATTTCGTACCGGCAATCATAAGGCCCAAGTCGAGCGAAAGCAGATCTTTACCACGCAGTGATTCCGGCACGTCGAGCGATGCCATGCGCTGCGCCAAACCCTCGGCTATGGCCGTTTTTCCAACACCCGCTTCGCCTATGAGAACGGGATTGTTTTTTGTGCGCCGAGCGAGGATCTGAATAACACGGTTGATCTCAGTATCACGACCAATCACCGGATCGAGTTTGTTTTCTGCTGCGAGCTTTGTGAGGTTGCGAGCGTATTTAGATAGAGCCCGGAAACGTCGTGGACTCTCAGCGCCACTATCCTTTGCCGTCTTCAATTCCTTCAGAATATTTGCCGCGGCGCTTTGCGAAATATTAAATCGTGCGAGGACGTCGGAAGCCGCTCCTGGATGTTCGAGAATCGACAGGAAGAGGTGCTCGGTACCGACAAAAGTATCGTTCATCCGTGCGGCGATTTTGCCAGACTCTTCGAGAGCTTTCGCGAGATCCGGTGTGAGGTAAATTTGGTACGACGGTGAGAGCACGGAGGCGGTCTCGGGCGTCTCAAGATGCTCGAGCGTAGCTTCTCCTAGAGCAACCGGGTCTATCTCAAGACGATCAAGCACCGAGAAGACCAGCGACTCTTCTTGTAAAACCAGTGCTGCCAGCAAGTGCAGTGGCGAGACATGATTTTGGCCGCGCTCAATAGCCAATTCGTGCGAGCGACGTACGGCTTCTTTTGCTTTATTGGTGAAATTATTGAATGGCGGCATGAGTGAATACTTGATTAATGAGGTGTACTGGTAGCAGCGAGCAAGGCACTAATGACGCTTGCGGGAAAAAGCGATCCCGGTATGCCCGTGGCAATACCTATGATGTTGCCATTAATATCAACAACCGCGCTGCCAAGTCCGATATCCGGCAATGTGGTATTGATGGCCGTATCGCTCACCTTTGACACAATGCCTGTCGCTGCGGAACCGTCTTCGGCAACGGCAAGCACTGTTTGACCAAGACGTAGGTCCTTGGTCGTCACGAGCAACGTACTCGGAATCTCCGGGATCGTGGTACCCGTCGGAAACGAATACACCGAGATGCCATTCTTGGACTGTGACAGCGTCGCTAGTGCGGTACTGCCATTCTCAAATTGCACGAGCATATCGCGCGTGAGAGCATCGCGTGTAGCGGTTACCGCAACACGTGATTTGGGAAGAAAGGTACCGACGGCGACTACCGGAGACGATGTGCCGCTACGCGGTGGGTAAAAGCCAACGGCACGATGTGCATCAGCAGCAATCGCACTCATGACCAGTTCTTGATTCGACGGCGCGGGCGATGATGGGGCAACCGACGGAACCGCCTGGACGACACGCTCTACGGTACGGTCGACCACACGATTGATAGCCTGCGTGACCACAGGTGGGGCCTGGTCAAGCAAAGACACGGTCATGATGCCTGTGGCGACAGACATCACGAAATTCACTAAAATAGTGAGCAGAATCAACTGTGCTTTAGACAATTCTTCGATATTCATATATGAATGATGCTACCTAAATGCTGCGCTGTCAATTTGCCTGCTCGGGACTACTGCTTGCTCTTGGTTGGCCAGATCCGCCTACATAAATAGAGTTGTCTTGATATAGGAGATCGAGAAATGAACGCGTTGCATTTACCGCCTGTTCGCCCGCTCCTGAAGGGCCGCGCTCAAGCACGACGGCAAAGGCATATCGCGGATTCTCATACGGAAAGAAACCGATGACCCAGGAGTTATCGTATTGATTGTGCACGCCGGTCTGTGCCGTACCCGTTTTTGCAGCGACTGACACATATGGCACATCCAGCTGGTGGGCCAAAGCACTCGTCACACTTTGGCGCATGCCAGACTTCACTACACGAAGTGCATCCGCACTCACAGGCACTGTCACCGTTGGCAGTGCCGTTCCGCTCATTTGCTTACGCAATGTAGGTGTCCGCAGTTTGCCGTCGTTTGCAATAGCAGCGACGGCGCGGGCTGCCTGCAGCGGCGTTACTTGCGTTGAATACTGCCCGATCGATGTAAAAAAAGTATCCGCTAGATACCACTGATCCTTTAAAACCCGCTGCTTCCACTCTGGCGTAGGGATGAGCCCTGCAGCTTCCTCCGGCACGTCGACGCCGGTCTTCATGCCAAAACCGAATTGCTTATACCAGTAGTCGACCCGATCAATACCAAGACCTTTTTGCCCACCAAATCCGCCGCCGATCGTGTAAAAGAACACGTCCGATGACCAGGCGATGGCCTTGTCCACAGTAAGCAAACCTAATTTCTTCCATCCTTTAAACACATACACTTTGCCCGGCGTATACGGATCGTGCATGGTTATGACACCCGGATCGTCGATGATTGTGTTTGGTGTAATGAGTCCATCGGTGAGAGCGCCGGCTGCAAGAAAGGGCTTTACAATAGATCCCGGCGTATAGACGCCCTGCACGGCATGATCGATATATGGGTGCCCAGGGTCCGTGTTATAGCGTGCAATGATATCCGCTGGAGAACCACTGGAAATGACGTTCGGGTCATAACTGGGATGCGACACCATTGCGAGAATTTCGCCACTTTGTGCGTCCATTACAACGCCAGCGCCCGCTATAAATCCGTGTTCACGCACGGTGGCCGCGATGGCGCGCGCCAAGTCTTTCTGCATTGTGGCATCAAGCGAAAGCGCGAGTGTCGCGCCTTGTTTCGCCGGTAATATTGTGCCTGACGATCGCTCTGTGCCGCTCACATCCTTCTCGACGAGCACCTTACCGTTACTGCCACTGAGCACGTCATTGTACATCGCTTCAACGCCCGCTACGCCTGATATATTGGTTTTATAAAAAAAGCCTTTTGAGTCCTGTTTCGGATATGAGACGTAGCCAATAATTTGGCCGAGCTCAGGAATCGGATACCGCCTCCCCAATGAGCCATTTGAGCGATTGTCATTCTCTGCAAGCACTGCGCCGTTACGATCAGTGATGATGCCGCGCGGCGCGAAGAGCTCGGTCGACTCGAGACTGTTGTTCGCGCTACGTGCTGCAAAATTGGGTCCTTTGGCAAGCTGCACATACGCTGCGCGCACCGTCAGACCAACGAGAAGCAGCCCTACCGCCGACGCTACGAGTGAAAACGATCGATCTGGGAGCGAACGTTCAATGCGCCCTTCAAAGCGCGTATGATCAAAATCATTTAAACCCGAATCATCAAGAAAAATGTCTTCGGGAGCAATCTCGCTGTAATGCCGTCTCTTTCCCCACAGGCGCATTATCGTATGATACCCGTTCGCATACGACTGCGCACGAAGAAGGCTGCAATCGACCCAACGAGGCCGCCAACTGCTGCCATGGGCAGCTGCCCCGCCCCGCCCGTGTAATACAGCATGTCAGCAAGCAGGCCGATGGAAAGCGGCATAAGCGGCTCGTATACCGCAGAGAGCAGTGTCAGAAGAATGGTGAGCGGCCATGGGAAAAAGACGAGGGACACAAGCGGTAGAAGAATGGCAAAAAGATGAATCATGGTCGCGTGCTTGTGGCTGCGTTTACAGATGAAGATACAAATCCTGTGTCACGGAGCATTACCATAGGTATTGAGAAGAGATTCGCCACCGGTACGATACGCAGCGTGATAGAGGGGAGCGACGGATCATCATCAATGCGGCTCACAATACCAATAGGGAGCATCTGAGGGCCTGGCACGTACACATGATCACCCACAGCGGCAGAAGACGGGCGGGTCACCGCCACGCTAAACGTGCCCCCGCCGGTTCCCCGCAGTGTCACGGGCGTCGCTTTTGAACCAATCCAGCCAAGCGTTTCTTCGCCTGACGACGTAAATAGTCGCACGGTTGCGTAGTCATCGGTCACTCGGTCAACAACGCCAATAGGAGTGCCCGTGCTTGCAAAGACCTCCATGCCGACGCGTGCACCAGTTGCACTGCCCGCAGCAATAAGCAATGTGTCGTATGGACTCTGTGGTGGTCGAGCAATAACCGTGGCGACAAGAGATGTAGCAACGCGTTCTACCATGGCGCGATCACTCACCAGCCCTTCCAACTGCGAAAGTTGTTGTTTGACCGAATCCAGTTCAGTCCGCGTCTGTGCAAGTTCGTTTTTGAGAGCATCGCGTTCTGTGGTCAGAGCGCCCGCGCTTGTAAGGCCGGTCATAAGCGCCCGAGTCGTAGCGACACTCGCATCGGCGCTACTGAGAATGGGATGCAGAGCAACAAAAAATGCGTTTGGCCAGACCATACGCACGAAAAGCATGAATAGCACCACACAAAGCACGCGCGCACCCCACGAGAGCTCACTTACTAATGAACCAATATTACGCCTCGGTGAGTATGTCCTCCTCATCGATAAAGAAGTCAACGTACGGTGTAGGATTTTCCGTAATGACGCCTGCGCCACGTACGACGGTAGTGAGCGGATCGGCATCAACATGTACGGGGACCCCCAGCATTTGTGAAAGCACATCCGGCAAACCACGCAGAAGCGCGCCACCGCCGAATACGGTGACGCCGCGTTGCAGCACGTCCGAGAGCAGCTCAGGCGGTGTTGATTCAATAACATCCTTCATGGCATCAAGGAGAGCATCAAGTGACGGCGCCAGTGCCTCGCGCACGTGCGCATCAGTAAGAATAATTTCGCGTGGCAATCCGGTCGCAAAATCACGACCGCGCACG
>OMJE01000035.1 GCA_900299275.1 bacterium
CACTTTTTGCTGCCGGTCAGGGACTCGAACCCCAATTAACGGCTCCAGAGGCCGCTGTCCTACCATTAGACGAACCGGCAATAAGGACACAATACCATTGCCGAGTGCAGCAGAAAGCCCAGAGGGCTCACCAGGAGGCAAACTCGCAATATTCTTAGACGATACTAGAATATCGCTTGTTATTCAACCCGCGTATCCAGACGCCCCATACTAGGCGGTATACTTATGACACATGGTCAGAAGCGTCACCCACTCGCATTCGCGACAATGGCATCGTATTCACCTTTCACAGGTACGGCACGGCTGGCCCATCGTGCTTGGCGTTGGTCTCATGGGCGCCGTGCTTGCGGCCCTCGGCTATTTTGGTTCCGTGGATTGGGCGCTGCTTATCCAGGCACTTGCAGAAACAACATATCGCCTTGTGCTCGCCTACTTCCTCGCCCTTGTGCTCGGCATTGTTCTAGCACTGCTCATTGGCTGGAGCCCCTTTATGGACACCCTCTTTACGATCTTTGATGTGGTCCAAAATATTCCATCCTTCGCACTCATTCCTTTCTTCATTTATTTTTTTGGTTTTACGGATCAAATGATCATCTTGTTTGCAATGACCTCCATCATCTGGCCTATCCTGTTTGCCATGCTCACCGCCATAAAGACTGCTCATACCGACTTGAGCGATGCAGCGCGAATTTTTGGCGCTACTGGATTTCGGCGAATACGCTACTATCTCGCACCTGTCTCAATCCCCGCCATGCTCACGGGTTCCATCGTGGGTATCGCGATTGGCTGGGAGGCCGTCATCGGCGCCGAGATCATTGTGCATATTGCTGGCTTTGGTTCGTTTATAGATGACGCAAGCCGCACAGGTGTCACCGAAACTACGCTTGCGGGACTTATGGCCATACTTATTCTTGTCTTTCTCATAAATCGACTCGTATGGCTTCCCCTACTCGCACAAAGCAGCAAGCGCTTTAGCGAATAAACCATGACTGACCATCACGCTCACAAACTTTCCGTAGCCCTAAAAAATGTGTGTGTGCACTTTCCGGACGGTTACAAAGATACCTGCGTATTAAAAGGCATTACGCTCGACATCGAAAAGGGCTCATTTGTATCGTTCGTGGGACCATCGGGCTCTGGCAAGACCACACTGATGCGCACAATTCTTGGCCTCCTCCCACTCACCCATGGCTCGATTACGCGCAATTTTAACCAAAGCGCGATGGTCTTTCAAAACTACGCACTCTTCCCCTGGCTTACAGCGCGTGAAAACGTAGCCTTTGGTCTACAAATGCGTGGCATTTCAAAAAAAGAACGCGAGCGCATCGCTCGTGAAAAATTAAACGAGATGGGCCTTGCGCATCTTGAGGATCGCTATCCGGGAGCCCTCTCGGGTGGCCAGCGTCAGCGCGTCGGCCTTGCGCGCGCCCTTGCTATCGAACCCGATCTGCTTATCATGGACGAACCCTTTTCAAATCTCGATACCGTCACTGCCGAAGCGCTGAAATCCGATTTGCTCAATGTTTGGCGGCAGTATGGTATGACGGTCTTGATGGTGAATCACCTCATACCCGATGCTGTTGAGCTCTCCGACCAGGTTGTGCTCATGGGCTCCCATCCTGGGCATATTGAAAAGACCTTGGCGGTTGATCTTGCACGACCACGCGCCACCCGAAGCGAATCTTTTTATCGTGAAGTCGATCTGCTCCTCAAGGCACTTGAATCAGTTGACTAGGACTTTTTACTGCGCGTTGCCGCGGATTTCAGAAACTCCGTAAAAAGCGGATGTGGGTCAAGCGGGCGCGCCTGAAATTCGGGATGAAACTGCGTTGCAAGCATAAAGGGATGCACGTCACGCGGAAGCTCTGCGATTTCCATCAAAATGCCATCCGGGCTGGTGCCGGAAAAGACAAGCCCCTTCCCTTCGAGCTGCTTCACATACGAGTAGTTGATCTCATAGCGATGTCGATGACGCTCCTCGATGGCTGCTTTCTTGTATGCACCACGAGCGATCGTGCCCTTCTTTAGTTCGGCAGGATACACACCAAGACGCATCGTGCCACCGTATTTCGCATCGGCGATGTGCTGTTTCTGCTCGAGCATCATATCAACGACCGGATCTTCCGAATTTTTTTGAATTTCCGTCGTGTGCGCACTCTTCAGCTTCAAAACATTACGCGCGTATTCTATGACCATGAGCTGCATACCGTAGCAGAGACCAAAGTACGGAATTTTGTGCTCGCGCACATATTGAATAGCTTTAATCTTGCCTTCGATACCAGACTCGCCAAAACCACCCGG
The DNA here is from genome assembly GCA_900299275.1 of bacterium. Classification (GTDB taxonomy): domain Bacteria; phylum Patescibacteriota; class Minisyncoccia; order Phycocordibacterales; family Phycocordibacteraceae; genus C7867-001. Next base: position 2,302 of record OMJE01000035.1, read on the forward strand.
CACAATCACGCCATCATAATCCTCGAGCATCTTGACCGGTGCGCCCTTTTCAAAATCTTTTGAATTGACCCAGGTGATCTTTGCACGCACATTTAGCTTAGCTGCTGAAAATTTTATAGCCTCAATGACGGAAAGATAGGCATCCGAAAGTACGAAGTCACCGGTATCGAAGTATTTGCCCACAATGGCAATTTTAATTTCAGGTGCTTTTTGGTTTGCTACAGCGGTGGCAAACTTTTTCCATGCCGCAAGCGATGCCTTACGCTTTTCTGGCAAGCGCAATGCCTCAAGCAACGCGTCGCTCAATTTATCCTTTTCAAAATTCAGCGGCGCTTCATAAATGCTGCTAATGTCGGGCGCAGAAATGATGCGATCGCGCCGTACATTGCAGGCAATGGCAATTTTTTCTTTTCGCTTTTCATCAATCGGTTCTTTGGAGCGGGCAATAATGAAGTCCGGCTGCACACCATAGGAATTTAATTCGCGTACCGCAGACTGCGTTGGCTTTGTTTTCATTTCACCGAGCGTGCCAGGAGTTGGCAGGTAGGACACCATCACAAAAAGGACGTTGTCTGGGTAGTTCATTTTCATGACGCGTGCCGCATCAATGAAAAGCGCATTTTGGAAATCGCCGATTGTGCCGCCAATCTCGATGACCGAAATGCGGCTGCCATTGTACGATGCTGCCGCTTCGAGGCGACGCAGGATCTCGTCACGCACATGCGGAATGGCCTCAACGCATTTACCTCCGTATTCAAGGGCACGCTCGCGCTCAATGACGGTCTGGTACACCATGCCGCTCGTCATATAGTCCTCATTAGTGAGATCGCGCCCAAGAAAGCGCTCGTAGTTGCCCATGTCCTGGTCCGTCTCGAGACCGCTCTTGAGCACAAAGACTTCGCCATGTTCCGTCGGATTCATGGTCCCAGCATCCACGTTCAAGTACGGATCTACTTTGACGAGATTCACCGGATACCCCTTTTGCTGGAGCAACAGGCCGATGGAGCTCGTAACGACCCCTTTGCCTACGCCCGACATCACTCCGCCCAGCACGAATATGTATTTATGATCTTCACGAGCCATAGAACCAATTTAGACTTTTAGATATTTACGTATTGCAAACATTGATGCCACTGCCCCAAGCAAAATGCCCGAGACGAGCAAGATGCCAAAGATGATGAGGAAGTGGGAGAAGAAGTAGGAACCGAGGTTAAATCCACTGAACCAGCTCGCAGTCTTCATACCCACATAGATCGTAATCGGCCACAGAATGACCGACATGATGACGGCCGAAAGAACGCCCGTGATGACGCCCTCGACGATGAACGGCGCGCGTACATAGGCATTCGAAGCGCCCACAAGTTTCATCACGGCGATCTCATCCTTCGATGTGTAAATCGCAAGACGGATGGTCGCGAACGCAATCAAAATGGAAGCAAGACCAAAAAGAATCACCACCGCGATGCCAATCTGGCGCGTTGCAGTTATTGCAAGTGAAAGCTTATCGATCGATTCCTTATTTTGTGCGTAATTGATGTTGTGCACGATTGAGGTTCCACCCGCCGAAAGCGTGGGCGAAGAATCGAGGAACTTAACGATGCTCTCGTACTGCGATGGATCTTTTGCTTGTATCGCAAGTGACGCATCAAGCGGGTTGTAGCCGAGCTCATCAAGAGCCTGCAACGTCAGCTGGTCATTAGCGTGCTTCGTTCGAAACTCGACCAATGCATCATCGGCCGACTTGTAGGTGACTGCGGCAACCTGTGGCAACTTCACCAGCTGGTCTTTTACCGCCAAAATATTTTCTTCGCTTGCAGAATTCACAAAATAAACGGAGATGTCGACCTTATCGCGCACCACATCGAGCGTGAAGTTGAGCAGCGCAGAAAGGAAGATAAGGAAACTAATGATGCCCAGCGTCACAGTCATGACCAGCACGGTGGCGGCAGAGACCACACCGCCACGCACAAAATTTTTGGCTCCAGCAATCCACACGCGACGCAGCAGCATCCAGTTCATAGGTATAGTTTACAGGACATATTTGCCCCCTGCATCATCGCGGGCAATTTTTCCGGCATCCATAGTAATGACGCGCTTTCCAATAGCGTCCACGACACCCTTATTGTGCGTCGTGATAATGATAGTTGTGCCCATGGAATTGATCTTCTTAAGGATTTCCACAATCTCATAGGTATTTACAGGATCGAGGTTCCCAGTGGGCTCATCGGCCACTATGACATCCGGTTGATTGATGATGGCGCGTCCTATCGCAATGCGCTGCTTTTCGCCGCCCGAGAGCTGGTCGGGGAAATGACTTGCTTTATCGGCAAGATTGACGAGCTCCAAAATATACGGCACATCACTTGCGATCTCCTCGTCACTACGGCCTGTTGCCTCCATGGCAAAGGCAATGTTCTCATAGGCCGTTTTGTTTGGGATAAGGCGAAAATCCTGAAAGACCGTTCCAATTTTACGGCGATAATGATGCAGCGCCGAGAGCGGCAAATTATTGACGTCTACCGACTCAAAAAAAACCGAGCCGTCCGTGGGACGCTCCTCCGCAAGCAGAAGCTTCAAAAGCGTGGTTTTCCCGGCCCCCGAGTGGCCAACGATTGAGAGAAATTCTTTGGGCGCGATCGAGAGGGTGATGTCTTCGAGAGCGGTGGTGGGGCCGTAGCGCTTTGAGACTCGATCGAAGTAAATCATGTTCGACTTCTATTGTACCCCATCCCCCATCGCTGCATCAATAAAGTCATCCAGGTCTCCGGACAGCACCTTATCGGGGTTTCCCGACTCGTGGCCTGTACGGTGGTCTTTCACCATTTTGTATGGATGAAGCACATAGGAACGGATCTGGCTGCCCCATTCATTTGCCGTAGTGGCGGCTACGGAGCGCCCCTTTGCCTCTGCCTCTCGTTTTGCTTCCTGCTGCGCAAAGATCTTTGCCTTAATAAGCGCCATCGCCTTTTCGCGATTCGCCTGCTGACTACGCTCGCTCGAGACGTGCACAGAAAGATCCGTGGGAATATGGCGCACGCGCACTGCTGTCTCGCGTTTATTTACATTCTGCCCGCCCGCGCCTCCGGCCTTTGCAAACGTGATCTCCACATCCTCTGGCCGAATCTCAATACGATCATCGGCCGTAAGTACAGGCAATACCTCGACGAGCGCAAAAGAAGTCTGGCGTTTTGCCTGCGCATTAAATGGCGAGATGCGCACCAGCCGGTGCACACCCATTTCGTGTTTCAGGCGCCCATAAACTCCAGAACCATCGATTTCGAGCATAAGATTGCGAAACCCACCATGGTCATTTTCATTTGCATGCAGCTCCCGAATGCGCCATCCCTTCTTTTCCGCATACCCCTCGTACATACGCCGAAGCATGGCGGCAAAATCTTCGGCATCGTCGCCGCCTGCTCCTGCAAGCACGGCAAGCGTGGCGCTACCGCGATCGTGGGGGTCACCCGTCTTCCCCTCTTTAAGGTCCTGATATTCCTGCACCACAACTTGCGCCTGCTCCTTATTCGCCCAAAAATCAGGCGACGCCATAAGCGCCTCAATTTCTGCCATTCGTCGCTGACTCGCTTCTTCCATAATAAAAGTATACCAAGCGCGGCGCACATGCGCTTTTCTTTGGAGCCGCCTCCCAGAATCGAACTGGGGACCTACGGTTTACGATACCGTTGCTCTACCAGCTGAGCTAAGGCGGCAATTTTTATTTTCTAAACTTTCTGCACAATACTGCCCGGCGGGCCTCTCCCGTCTAAACTAAGGCGGCAATATATCTACTCTAAACTTTTGTCACGAAACTGCCCAGTGGGCTTCCGTCACTTAGCCAAACCCAAATGCTTGGGGCGCTAGGCTACCTCAGCACGATAACACAAAATCGGCGTCTGGAAAATGAATTTCGCCTATACTATTGTTGCCCCTTGAAAATATCCTCTGTAGGGCGCGCATTTGCAGGAGCTTCGACTTGTTTGCCCATATTGATGTCCTTGATTTCGAGTGACAAGGCAAAATTAATTTGCTTATCTTTTAATTGCTGCGCGTCATCGCTTGGAACCACACGAACTTTGTATTCGAGTTTTGCAGGATGTCCTTGCGCATCGGCCCAGAGCGTTAGCCATGTATTTTTCTGATAGTAGTCGAAGACTGTGGTTGCCTCTTCGCCCTTTAGGTATTCAAGGAAGCCGGGATCAAAGTCGACATTCTTGCCTTTGGTCTTTAGCTCATTGTCCATGAGATCCTGGTAAAACTGTATTACGGATTCTCTCCGTAGCGCCAAATCATAGCGATAGAGTGTTCGGTCGCCAACCTTTTCTGTGCGCACCGCCTTCGTGATAGTAAGGAGCTTATCTTTATCTGCCAGAGCTGCCATATGTTGCAACCCCTGCACAAAGGCCTCACGCTGCTCCTTATAATTCTTTTCGTACTCAGCGATTCCTGTCGATAGATACGAACTGTAATCTGACGCAGATGTCGACGTCGCTTGCACTTTAGGCGTTATCTTAAACCACTGCCCCTTATACGAAGTAAGAGCGCCTAACACTGAGGGGAAATTGTTGATGACGAAATAGTAGTCGCTATCTTTCTTGCGTGCTTCTACATCTATTTTGTAGGACAAATCGCCAATATCGCCTTGTGCTTTTACGTTGAATCGCCAGTCGGGCGAGCCTGCATTTCCGAATGACGTCATCGCACCAATGGACGCATTACCAGATACGTCTGGCGGTAGTTCCTTGAGTGAATCGGCGAGCATGGCGAGTGCCGGCCGCGGCAAACTGCTCGAAATCGACACGTACCCGCTATCTTTCGTAAATGTGGCCGTCGTCCCGCTTATCGGAGTAGTGCTTGCTACGTACGAGTACCCGGAGCGCAGAGCAGCAGCTGCCTGGGCTGTTTCGAGCGGCATGGTGAGCTCAAAGTTCTTGCCCCCATTCGTGACCGTATAGCTGTATGGTTTCTTTGAGAGCGGATCTATGATCTTCGTAGATAAACTTGTGACGCTCGAAAGCGAGGCGGGAAACGGCTTCCCCGCTACGGTCGTATATGATTTTGTTTTGTAGTCATAACTTCGACGATCACCATACATGTACGAAAGTTCCTCAACTACGTAGGATGCGTTGCGAACGCGAGTGACGTCCCTCTGATATTCAGCCACAAGATCAGCCCTTGGACCTGCCACACGAAACGGAGTGGCATCGCTATCCCGTGGCCCCACATTAACGGATCCTGATAATTCGTACGAAGCAGACTGTATATCTTCCGCCTTACCGAGCAAACCGGAAAGAAGATTGTCTTCCGTGTACTGCGCGACTGTAAATGGCCACGAATTTGTAACAAAAGCATATGCACCATATCCACCGACAATGGAAAGAAGTGCAACGGCGCCAATAATGAGCACTATTTTTAGAGATGACGCACGGCTCGGTTTTTCGGGCGGTGTTATGATCGGAAGAGTAAACGTTTGCACCGTTGCTTGTGCAGACGAAGACACCGGAATGCCCGGTTGCATGTCATTCATGCTTGGAGCGTAGCATCCGCTGCTTGCGCTATTTACGCTTTTCCCCAGAGCCGGGAGTCGGGATTGAACCGACGACCCCCACCTTACCATGGTGGTGCTCTACCAACTGAGCTATCCCGGCAATCGCACCAACCTATACTAGCCGATTTTATTAATAGAGCAAAATACCAGCGACAATGAAGGCATTGAAGGCAAACATCGCTGCATTCGCTATCACAAGATGTTTTTCTTTATGCACGGCTCCGTACACCGCCCATAGAGCATGGACGACTGAAATGAGAGCAAAGGTCGTGAGTGAGAGACCCTGAGCGTCGTGCGTTCTGTAAATCTGCAAAATCTGGGGCAACAGCGCGAGTGGTGCAAACAGACCGATGCCATACATAAAATAATCGAGATCGCGCTTCCAGCCGATTTTCGAAGGAAATGGTTCTGGATGCCGTCCATGTGTAATACGTTGTCGCAAGTGATGAAAGCCGTTCATATCTTTGTTGTACCATGCCGCTCATTGATACCACGAAACAACTGTGAGTTACCCAAAGATATATGCGTACAAATGCTAGGATTTATATATGAAACGAACCTCTTGGGTCGTGCTCAGTATATCTGTCATTGGCATTGTGCTCGTAGCTTTTTGGGGTTATCAGAAATTCTTTAAACAAAGCCAGACGGGCCTTCTAACATTCACTGTTACGCGTGGCTCTATTGCGCAAAGTGTTAAGGCGCGCGGTGAAGTTGTCCAAGAAAAAAATTTCGATTTGGAATTTCCGCTCATAGGTACCGTGGAGAAGGTGTACGTATCTGAAGGACAGCACGTAAAGGAAGGTGCCCCACTTATGAAACTCGTGACCTCGGATCTGGAGCTTGAGCACTCTAAACTGAATCAAGAACTCGCGCAGGCACGCTCCGACCTGGCCATCCGAAAAAGCGAGGCCTCAAATTCGCGCACTACACTTGATGCGGTCACGGAACAAGAGCGCACCTTAGTTGCAAATGCGTACAGCACGTTACTTTCTTCCGGACTCATTGCCGAACCCGATGTGTCAGATGTTTCAAGTGGAATGATTACTCCGCCTACAATCAGCGGCCGATATACCGGAGACGAAGGGTCATATCGATTTCGCGTCGACAAAATACATATATCCGACCGCGACTACACGCTCTATGCGTTTGGCCTTGAGCAGACAGGGGCCGTGCCTATTACCAAAACGACACCTGTACCCCTTGGCAGTCGGGGTCTTTTCGTTTCATTCCCCGACGGGGTTGATGCGTACTACGACAAAACATGGACGGTCACTATTCCAAACAAAAAAAGCAGTCTTTACACTGCGAACTTAGGCGCATACCAAGACGCACTTCGTGAGCGTGAGCGTGCTGTTGCAGAAGCGCAAGCCACGGTGGGCACACAGGGTACCGCCCCGTCGATTGCGGACGCTCGGATCGCACAAGCAGAGGCGCAAATACAAAACATTACATCTCAGATTGCAATCATCGAAGACCACATACGCAAATCAACACTCTACGCACCCACTGATACGACCCTTACCAAGATTGCTCTTGAGCGTGGCGAACTTGCCACCGATCTAAAGACGGCCATCACCCTTGGCACACCGGGCTACAAAATCCGTACTGATATTTCCGAACTCGATATCGTGAATATTCGCGAACATGACGGCAATCCCGTTACCATTCGACTTGACGCCTTTCCTGATGCAACGCTCACGGGACGTGTTCTTTCGGTGGAACCGCAAAAGATAGAAAAAGAAGGTGACACCTACTATCGCACCAATATTTCGTTGCCACCGAACAAGCTCGGCATACGTCCGGGCATGAGCGCAGACTTGAGTGTCCTCGTCACAGAAAAAACGGCAGTGCTAAAAGTGCCAGAGCTCGCTATCACCAGTGATACTACGGGGCGTTTCGTAACCGTGCTCGAGGGTCGAACACAAAAGAAGATGCCGATCACGACTGGCATTTCTGATGGCGAATTCGCTGAGGTGCTGAGCGGTCTCACCGAAGGCCAGACGGTTGTGATTGCCGCCGATTAACGACCCATGGCTCGCGCTCCCGACGCCGCAGTCTACGATCCGGTCTGTGGCATGGACGTGCACGACCTTACCCGCACGCACCAAGCACTTCACAAACATAAGCGTCTGCGCTTTTGCAGCACACACTGTCGCGATCGATTCAAGAAAGATCCCGAGCGATTTTCCGGCACACCTCTCATTTCGATCCGCGAGATGTGGAAAGTCTTTTCGATGGGAGATACGACGACTGAAGTATTACGTGGCTTGAGCATGAATATTTGGGAGGGCGATTTTGTCGTCATTATTGGCCCGTCGGGTTCTGGCAAAAGCACGGCACTCAATATGGTGGGACTGCTCGACCGCCCCACCTCCGGCGCCTATTTTTTACATGGCGATGACGTTTCTGCGCTCACCGACGACGAGCGTGCACACGTACGTTCCAGCACGTTCGGTTTTGTCTTTCAGCAATATAATCTTATTCCTTGGCTCACTGCATACGAAAACGCCGCTCTGCCGCTCATCTTTTCTAAAAAAAGAAAAGCAAAAAAACCGTTTCGTCATTTATTTACGGAGGTTGGTCTCGGAAAGCGCTTGGAACATCGCCCGACCGAGCTTTCAGGTGGTGAGCAACAGCGCACCGCCCTCCTGCGCGCCCTTGCAAACGATCCCGAAATCTTGCTTGCCGACGAGCCCACGGGCAATCTGGATTCCGCGACAGGCAAACTCATTCTCGACATGCTCATTGATCTCTATAAGGTGCACAAAAAAACGTTGCTCATCGTGACGCATGACAGCACCATAGCAGAGATGGCCGACCAAGTGCTCGCGTTTAAAGACGGCCTGCTTGCTCACGATCACGAAGCACAGCGCAAGGCCTACACCACCTAATATGCTGAAAAACTTTCTCACACTCATTCTAAAAGGCATCCGCTATCGTCCAATACGAAGCTGGCTCACCGTGCTCGGCATCGTTATTGGCATCATGCTCGTCGTCGTCATCTTGGCACTCGGCGATGGCATACAAGGCTCGGTCGAACGCACACTACAGATGTTCGGTTCAAATCTCATTGTTGTGTACCCCGGCAAAGAGAGTAACCCTTTGAGCGGCATCTTGGGCGGCGAGCGCTTTCGCGAACGAGATCTGCTGGCGCTCGAACAAATTCCCGGCGTTGCCTTTATCGCATTAGAGGACATTGTGTCGATGAACGTCGAGTACGCAGGTGAAAAAAAGACGACCCTCATTCACGCCGTAAACTGGCGCAAAACAAAAATCCTCCTTGAGGAATCTCAGGGCTTCAAGCTTGAAAGCGGCGCATGGCCTAGCCGTGACGACACCGCTGAAGTGGTTCTCGGTAGCCGCGCCGCAACCACCCTGTTCAAAAATCGCGTACAGGTTGGCGACGACATCATCATCAAGGGTAAGCGCATGAAGGTGGCAGGCATTATGTCGCCGATTGGTCTTCAAACATCAGACAACATTATCTTACTCTCGATGAACATCTTCCGCGATCTTACCGGCATACGCGGCCTTGCCATGTCAGGCAATGTTAAAACACTACCCGATGCAAACATTGATCTCGTTGCAAAGCAGATTCGTTTCGAACTTTCAAAACAAGACGTAGTCCAAGATTTTTCGGTGCTCACACCAGCAAAGACGGAGCGCCTCGCGGGCAACATTTTGACCATCATTCAGCTTGTGCTCATGGTCATAGCCCTCATATCGCTCGTGGTCGGCAGCGTTGGCGTGATGAACACAATGTACACATCCGTCCTTGAGCGCACAAAACAGATTGGCATCATGAAAGCGATCGGCGCCTCAAGCGATGATATTCTTTCCCTCTTTTTGCTTGAGTCCGGCTTCATCGGCCTTGTGGGCGGACTGCTCGGCATATTGTTCGGCATCGGTCTTGCCTATCTCATCGGTATATATGCTACATACGAAGGCATCTCGGGACTCTTTTCTTTCAGTTCCCTCGACTACTTCGGCCTCTTTGTGATTCTCTTCCTCACGTTCGTCATCGGCGTTATTTCAGGCCTTATGCCAGCACGCCAGGCAGCACGAATGGAACCGGCTGAGGCTTTGCGGTACGAGTAATTGCTAACGAAAGACACGGGACTTGGTCAGGCATAAATCTCTGTTGAGATTTTGCACGACCCTGCCTCGCAGCCGAGCTGTTCCGGCTTTCAAGTCCCTCAAGCGCCACAAGATACAGAAAAAGCTGGAACCTAATCCAGCTTTTTCTGATCTAGCGCGAGAGACGGGACTTGAACCCGCAACCTCCGCCGTGACAGGGCGGCGCTCTAACCAGTTGAGCTACTCCCGCAAATAAATGAGCGAATGAAAGGCTTTCCTCTTTTATTCGCGAATGAATGCTTGGGGGGAAACCTACCTACCCCGCATTATTACGAACTTAGTCAGAATACCAAAAAACCTCACGCGAAGCAATTTGGCCAAGGAGGCATCCCGCCCATCATTAGTCAAGATTCAGCGGCTTGATTGGCGCCATCACCGCACTTGGATTCGTCTTCCACTCATCCGACACATCAGCGTAGAGCTCGAGCTCATTGCCGTCAGGATCGTGAATATAAATGCTATGTGTGACCGAATGATCGCTCATGCCAATGATGGGCACATTGTTTGCCTTCAACTCTTCATACACACTCTTCAACTCGTCATGAGAATTGGCCACCTTCAAGCCGATATGATAGAGACCAGGTTCAAGCTTGTAGGGCGAGCGCGGTTCTCCCCCGATCTCAATAAGCAACATTTCGTGATGCGTACGCCCTGTTGAAAATGCTACCGCTCCTGATTTCATGCCTAGTTTCATTTCGCCCACCACTGGAAAACCAAGAACATCACGATAGAAATGCACGGACCGCTCGAGGTTCGTAACATAGAGCACCACGTGTCCAAGCTCAAGAATTTTCATAGAATGTGCTGACGGCAGGATTTGCACCTGCGACCTTGGGTTTATGAATCCCACGCTCTAACTACCTGAGCTACGCCAGCGAGTGAGTAAGTAGAGCAAACAAAATCTGATTTTGTTTCTCTCGAACGAACGAGTTGTACGAAAGCGCGCAAGAAACGCTTACGCCAGCGAACGAGGTAGAACAATACAAGCCTGCTTGATATTGTTCTCGCCGAGTGAGCGCAGCGAAAACGTGCAAGAAATGCTTACGCCAGCGCCCATTCGACATCTGCAGAATACCAAAACTTATGCACTTAGTCGAGCAAAACAGCCGCGTATATGCTTTACCATGTTTAGATATGACTACGTATCAACCGAATCCATCAGCGCTTGCTCGTCTCTTTTTTTATGACACAAGAAGTGCCATTTTCTGGCTTTTGGTCCGCGTCTATGTTGGTTATGAGTGGCTCAGCGAAGGCCTCGAAAAATTAAGCGACCCACTGTGGTTCGGTCCCAAAGCAGGCACTGCATTGAACGGCTTTGTCCAAGAAGCGCTGCATAAAACCGCGGCCTTTTGTCCGCCCGGCCCAGCTGAATGCTATGCCGACGTATCGAACTGGTACGCGGCGTTTTTGCAGAATGTCGTATTGCCTCACGTTACGGGCTGGTCTTATATAGTAACGCTTGGCGAACTGGCCGTTGGCCTCGGACTCATTGTGGGACTATTCACTGGCGTCGCGGCGTTCTTTGGTCTGTTCATGAATATCAATTACCTTCTTGCGGGCGCCATTAGCACGAACCCTCAGCTCCTTATTCTCGCTCTCGGACTCGTGCTTTCGCGCCGCGTCGCGGGTTACTATGGCCTCGACCACTATGGCGCTGCCTACATACGCCGCTACAAAATCGGGCGCATGCTAAGCTCATACTGACCTAAGACTAGAGCATAAAAAAACAGCGGCCACTTCCGTGGCCGCTGTTTTTTGACTCTCTCTACATTGGCTTTAGTGGCAAGTCAGTTCGACACGCGCCATTATACAAGAACGTGGCACGTTCCTTTTGATAGGTCGCGTAGTCATTATATGTCTTAGGGCCTGGCATGATCATGGAACACATGGCACCCTTAGGAGCATTGCACGTAAATGGCGGTTGCCCACAGGTAGGAAATTGCGGTCGGCTTTCCGTGGCGCCACCGCTTGCACAGCCGAACATCTTATTCAGCTGGACTCGCGTTGAGGCTCCAACATATCCCGTACCACGTGCAAGGCCAATCGGGTTTAGGATATCAGGGGCGTATTTTTCCTGAAAGGCCGTTACTGCCTGACTGGTTTGCACGTCGTACACTCCCGTCACTGATACCGCGGCACCATCCTTCGCAAGTGCCGCCTGGAGTGCGGAAATTGCTGCTCCTGTAGAGCCTTGACGCACATTTGCTGCAAACGTATAGCATTTTTGCGCGCTCGGTTCTGCTGACGTGTCACCGATTGCTACACGCACTTTGGCGACCACATCGGCATCAGCGTTGTAGGATTGCAGGAGGTTAATAACTGACAAGCGTTGTTCAGTAGTGAGGGGCTCTGCGTGAGCAATACTTACCAACCCTCCCGTTGCGAGCGCTGCAATAGCTGCACTCATAAGAACACGTCGTACCCTATACATAACGTCTTATTTTTATAATAAATGACTAACATATTAATTATACGATATATCAGGCCTAGTGCGACCTCCGGAATGGAAGCTACTCGTACCGAAGTGCGTCGATCGGATTTTTCTTAGCCGCTTGTCGCGCCGGATAAATACCAAAGGCGAGACCTGAGAAAGTCGAAACCAGTAAGGCGAGCACGACGGCAGACATTGGCAACACAAACACCCATCCAACGGATGAGAATCTAACCGCGGCCATATAAATAAGCCCGACGACGAGAGCGCCAAATAGCAGCCCGAGGAGGCCTCCGAGCATCGTGAGCAGTACGGCCTCAATGAGAAATTGTTGCAATATGTCTCGGTCGGTAGCGCCCACGGCTTTTCGTAGACCAATCTCGCGTGTACGTTCGCTCACCGAGACAAGCATGATGTTCATAATCCCAATACCTCCAACGATGAGCGATATGGAAGCAATAGCGGTCAAAAATATAGTCAAGATGGACGTAATGTTGCCCAGTAGTGAGAGGAGATCCTCCTGGGTCCGTATAGTGAAATCATCTTTAGCAGGATCCGTCACTCCATGATTTTGACGAAGGATGAACGTAATTCGAGACTTAATGAATGACTGCTCATACGCAGGGTTCCCTTCAACAATAAGGTCGTTATAGTGATTGATGCCAAGCATCTCATGCTGTGCAACAGATATTGGGATGAGCACCAAATTATCTTGATCAATGCCGAACGTTCCAGTGCCTTTAGGCGGCAGTACACCAACCACGCGGAATGTAAGACCTTTGACGCGAATATTTTTGTTGACAGGATCAACATTGGGTCCGAACAATGTCATGGCGAGTTGCTGTCCGATGACCGCGACACGGTTAAGTGAGTCAACGTCACTCTTTGAAAACGCATACCCGCGTTCCGGCATCATATTCATGACGGCAAAATGATTAGCCGTGGTGCCGTTATACGTAGTGGTAACGTCATTGTCGCCATAGACGACCTGCGCCTGACCGCGCACATCTGCCACCACATTACTCACCGACAGTTCGCGCTGCAGGGCTTCCGCATCGCGCTCGTTGAGCGACGTAATGACGATGCCCTGAGAAGCCGCAGGCGATGAAAAACGATTATTGGGACTGCCACCAGGAATGACGAACACCAGATTAGAGCCGACGCTTTGCACCTGATTCACAATGAGAGCTTCGGCTGATTTACCTATCGACATGAGAACGATGACGGAAGCAATACCAATAATAATACCGAGCATGGTAAGCAGCGAACGCATTTTGCTTTGTGCGAGGCTGCGTTTGGCGGTTTTGAAGGCGTCGTTTAGTAACATGTTATTTTTGGAAATGTCGATGCTCGTGAGCTGCTTTACTTACGGGACGATCACTATCAATTTTCCCATCGGTCAGGTGAATGATTCGGCTGGCAAACTCCGCCGTGCTTGTTTCGTGGGTCACGAGAATTATGGTGCGACCTTTTTGATTAAGTGACTCAAGAATCTCGAGCACTTGTGCACCTGATTTGGAATCCAAATTACCGGTCGGCTCATCTGCAAAAATGATCGCTGGGTCCGTCACGAGCGCTCGAGCGATGGCGACGCGCTGTTTCTGTCCTCCTGAGAGACGCCCAGCTTCAACAAAAAGCTTCTCGGGCAACCCGACGCTTCGCACCGCTTCCTCGATACGCTCACGGCGCTCCGCGACTGGCACCTGCGAATACAGCAAAGGAATTTCAACATTCTCGTATACCGTGAGACGCGCCAATAGATTGAATGATTGAAACACAAAGCCCATATCCTGATTACGCACATGAGCAAGTGCGCGGTCGTCCATATCATCAATACTCTTCCCCTCAAAGGTATAGGTGCCTCCTGTTGGCCGATCTAAAAAGGAAAGAATGTTAAGCAGTGTTGATTTTCCTGAACCAGACGGACCCATAATAGAGACGAACTCTCCCTTGTCTACCGAGAATGTGATGCCCTGTAGTGCAGGCGTCGGATTTTCGGCCTGAATGTACGTTTTCTGCAGATTATGCACTGCGAGCATGGCTATTTTTTGAGACCGACATTAAGTACTTTATCGCCTGCTTGGACACCCGAAACAATCTCAACATTTCCCCGTTCGTCCTGAATGCCAAGTGTGACGGGTAAATTTACCGTTTTGCCATTTTGCAACACCTGAACATAGGTTCCTTGATCATTTTCAAGAATGGCGTATTGCGGCAGAAAGAGTACGTTGTCTTTGTGGCGCGTTTCTATGGTGAGATTTGCGGTGAGGCCGCTACGAATGCGCGGGTCAGTCGAAGAAAGAGATACCTTCACCTTATAATCCACAACCCCTTGTGTCACCGTCTCTGCGGGATCCATATAGAAGACTTTGCCCTCGAAGGTCTCCCCTGGAAGGGCATCAAACGTAATGTTCACTTTGTTGCCCACGGCAACTTTTCCGATGCTTGTTTCTGGTACGCCCGCCACGATCTCATATGCGTTAGGTGAAAGGATTGAAACCAGCGTCGCGCCACCGCCCGCTGTCTGCCCAACTTTCGCATCCATTTGTGATATGACGCCGCTGATCGGCGCCACAATACTCGTTCCGATAAGATTTGCTCGCGCTACCGATACCGCTGCGGCGGCCTGCGCCACATTGGCGTCAGCCAGATCCGTCGCGCCCACGCTGCTACTGCGAAATGCATCACGCGCTTTGGAGAGTTCACTCATAACACCATCCACCGCGGTGCGTGCATTCGTGAGTGCTGTCAATTGTGCTGCCGTTGCAGCGGAATCGCGGTCTTGTGCAGCGACAGAGAGCTTCACCAAAAAACTGGAAACTTCCTGACTAATCGTGTCAGCATTCGTAAGCAGTACAAGCGGATCGGTGGTTTTTGCCTGCAGCAGAGACATTCGGTAACTTTCGAGATGATCTTTGACCGATTGCCGGAGCTTCGAAAGCTGTCCGTAACTGTACATGGATGCATTAATGGTCAGTTCTGGACCATACACTGTTGGTTCACCGAAGAACAGATCCACATTTTCGCGCAAAACCGTATCGAGCGTCGTGTACGTCGACTGGTACACGTTCCGCGCACCCGTGACGGCTTCTGGAAGTGAGGTCTGATTGCGCGCTGCAACGGCCGCGGCATATGCGGCCTCCGCTTGCTCGAGTGCTGCCTGTAAGCCGGCTTTATTGAGCTCTGCGATTATCGCCCCCTCCCCCACACGGTCACCGATTGCATAATTAACCCGCGCAATGGTACCCGACCGCTCAAAGCCGAGCGATACACTTTTTAAAGGATTAGTACTGCCGGTGACTGAAACTGTTTCGTTGACCGAACCTTGCTGCACTGAAATGGATTGTGGCGCGGTCTTGCGATTTGCGAGAAGTATCCACCACGACAGGACGACCAGCAGCACCACGACGATAAGAGCAATCACTCGATGTGCTTTAACCGCAGCCCACAGTCGAGCAATGAACGATTGTAAGGACAGCAACATATTCTTAATATTACCACGTAGCCATGTCTTGTTCACGCGCAGGCAGAATTGAGTGCGTTATAATCAGAACATTACCGGCAGTAAAATTAAGAACGTATGGAAAAACATGAATCTTGTGATTGCGGAAATGTAATGAAGGACATGTGGGGTCACGGACACTGGGGCAACATGCTCGTAAAAGTGCTCGTTGCCGTCTTCATATTCTGGTGTGGCGTACAGTTTGGCCAATTGAAAAGCTTTGTACGACAAGGAAACTATATGGATCGGGACGGTGACGAGTTCCGCAGCGGTCCCGGCATGATGTACTACTACGGTCAGTAATCAGCGTAGTTAAAAAAGAGCGCGGGCGACCGCGCTCTTTTTTACTGTACGTGCGGCACCTTTATTCCGTGGTCGCGCCGTCGAAATGCTCGGCCTCATCGGCTTCTGCGTCGGCTTTTGTTTTGTGAATGGTGCCATCTTTGTGATTCGGTGGTGCATAGAGCGTATACAGCTTCATCGGCTCCGTGCTCGAGGTGTTGATGATGTTGTGCAGTGTCCCCTTTGGCACGACGACTGCGGATCCGTCCCCAATAGTATGCGTAACACCATCAAGAACCGCCGTACCAGTACCCTTTTCGACGCGAATAAACTGATCGAGATTGTGTACTTCAGCCCCAATCTCTTCACCGGGCAACAAACTCATCACTACGAGTTGTACGCGCTCATCCGTGTAGAGCACTTCTCTAAAATACGAGTTTTGTAATGCTTTCTCTTCAATGTTTGCAACATATCCTTTCATATACCTTCAGTATAGCAGGTCTCCACAGCCCTATTCACAAGATCACAATTTTAAGTTATAATCTTCCCTTATCTCAACACAATGCGATTCAAACGAACCAAGATTGTAGCTACTATAGGTCCGGCATCTTCCTCACCGCAGATGCTCGAAGCCTTGATCCGTGCGGGCATGAACGTTGCTCGTGTGAATTTTTCGCACGGCGACCATGCTGAACAGCAAGCAAAAATTGCCAACATCCGAGCCGCAGCACTGAAGACAAATACACCCATCGGTCTTCTGCAAGACCTGTGCGGCCCGAAGGTACGCATCGGTGATTTCGTCGACGGATCTATCACACTTGAGCCAGGACAAACATTTACACTCTCTACCGCCCACTGCGAAGGCACGAATGAAAAAGTTTTTATAGACTATCCGCACCTGCACAAAGAAGTGAAGAAAGGAGACGTGATTCTGCTCGACGACGGGCGTCGTAAGCTTGTGGTTGTAAGTGTCCGGGACGAAAACGTAATCACAAAGGTGGTCGTGGGTGGCACAATCAAGGGACGTCGCGGCGTGAACGCACCGGGAGCTTTTTCTAAAATCAGTGCCATCACGGCAAAAGACAAGAAAGACCTGGCCTTCGGTCTCGCCCAGGACTTTGATTTTGTAGCGCTTTCCTTTGTGCGTTCCGCAAACGATATCCGCACCTTACGAAAACTCATCGCCCGCACAAAGCCGCAGGATCCTCCAAAAATCATTGCAAAAATCGAGACCCCTGAGGCAGTAGCTGCGATCGATGACATTATTGCGGAAGCAGATGGCATCATGGTGGCACGCGGCGATCTCGCCGTTGAGGTAGGGCCCGAGCGCGTACCATTTATACAAAAGCAAATCATTCGTGCCTGCGTCACTGCCGGCAAACCCGTCATCACCGCCACACAAATGCTTGAAAGCATGGTACACAGCCCCGTTCCCACACGTGCGGAAGTTGCCGATGTTGCCAATGCCATTCTCGACGGTACAGATGCCGTCATGCTCTCTGAGGAGTCTGCTCTTGGAAAATTCCCTGTGGAGGCAGTGTCGATGATGGCTCACATTGCCTACGAAACCGAAAACCACATCAGTTACCGCGATCTCTTTAAACATTTCGGACCACGCGATCAGTACGAGACCGCTGACGCACTGGGACGCGCTGTTGCCGAGACGGCCGTGCGCCTCAAAGCGCGCGCCATTGTGGCTCTTTCCGAAAGCGGGTACACCGGTCGCATGATTGCGCGCCATCGCCCAGTTCAGCCAATCATCGTATTCACCCCGCACGAACGTACCGCACGCCGTCTCGCACTATCGTTTGCCTGTCATCCATTTACAGTAGATAGTTTTGACGACCTCCTTACCGTTGTTGCTGAGTCTAAGAAGACATTGCTGAAAGAAAAACTAGCGCAAAAAGGTGATACGGTGATTTTAATGGCGGGTATCCCCTTTGGCCGCACGGGTACCACAAACACGATGATGGTGCAGACCGTTTAGACGTGCTCAGGTTTTTTAGCATCACTACGCAAAACCAGGGAAATAGTCTGTCTTAATATGGCCGTGCGGCACCCCCATCTGACGCAGCGTTGCTCGTAGTTCGCGCACCATACGATCAGGGCCGCTAATGAAGAAGAGGCGCTCTTTGTAATCAGGTGCGTGTTCTGCTATCACTTCGGGTGTAATGCGAGCCACAGCGCCCGCCGGAAGTGGGCCTGTCATACCGTCGTAGGCATTTACAATCCGCAGACCAACTGCCTGTGCCGCCTCGAGATCAGCCACATAGGAGGCCTTCTCTGGCGCCGCATTTGAATAAAAGAGCACAATGTCTCGCCTCTCTTTTTTTGCGCGCAAATACTCCAGCTGACTATGGAAGGGCGTGATGCCAATCCCGCCCGCGATAAATGCCAGTTTTTTTGAAGTGTCGTTCGGTAGGGTAAAATCTCCTGCGAGCTGGCCTGCGACTATACTTTCGCCGGGAGTTAGCGCCTGCAGGGTCTTTTTGAAGGTGCTCGATGGCTCGTAGAATTTAATGCCAAAGCGCACATCTTCAGCTGTTGGCGGCGAAGAAATAGTGAAGTAGCGGCGAATCCCGCGCGCATCGGCGTGCGCGTGTGGCACCGTAAGCTCCACATATTGTCCCGGACGGAAGAAAAGCTTGCGACTAGGTTTGAAGACATACTCAAACGTGTGTTCCCCGAGCGGGAGCACCTTCTGCAGCGTTAATTGCACTTTAATGCGTGATGCAAAAAGTACGACGGCCACATTGCCTGCAAGCAGCGCCGTCTCGGGTGTGAAGTGGTATCCACCTAGACTTGTCATCGGCATAAAGAGAATGCCCACGAGCATTCCATACGCGACATGCAGCGCGCGCGTTGCGGGCGCCGTTACGGGCTCTGTGAGCATCACCGTTGAAAAGAATATGAACGGTGAAAGTACCAGCAGCTGATACAACGTACCGGCTGATACCGAGTCTGCATAATACAGAGCGCTGAAAATAATCGCAGCCGCACACCCGACCACAAAACCAATGATTAAATCACTGCGGCGCATTTTTCGTACGATGAGCAGGCCGCCAATGAGCGCAAAGGGCGCGAGCACGGGTGTGGCAACCCACCAACTCGCGGCAAGACCAAGAACTTCTGCCGTAAACGCAACGCCGAGGGCTGCGGGATTAAATAAGTGCGCTCCACGCCACGTCAGTAGGTACTTGCTCCCGATTGCCGTTGCGGTTGCGAGTGTCGCGATCACAAGATAGCTAACAAAAGACTCGCTCGTCGGCGGACTGATAATGAGCGCCAAAATAAGCGCCGTGATGTAAGTTGATTCCCAATTCGATGACGCATCATATGCCCAGGCGAACAGTGCGTGGGTAAGCACTGCAATACTGCCGATATAGATTGTCGACAACCCAATCTTATACGGCGGGTATGGGAGGTACCCAAATGTGCCAGCCACTGCGGCAACAAGTAGCAACCCCACCAGTTCATAGATCACAAGTTTGTACATTGTGATGTTGTTTAGAAATCGGTTGAGATAGTTCATATTAGGCAACAATAAAATTTTCAAATCCCTGTGTCATATACATCATATCGCCTGCAACCACCGCAAGCGCCTCTACCCCCGGCAACGTCGAGAGAAACACCATGCCCGACTTACCCATCGCAAAGGCGGCTGTGGCAAAACGATCGGCTTCATAAATATTTTCCGCAAGCACCGTTAGACTAAGCAGCTCCTGCGGTTTCTCGTCAGGCGCAATGGGATTGTAGATATGCTCGCCGCGCTCTGCAGTGCCGGAGGTAGCAATGCCCAGCCCGCGTGGCTCGACGACCGCCACCAATTCGTGTTTTCTCTGGGGATTGCTGATACCGATGCGCCAGGCGTTTCCTTCGCTGTTGACACCGCTCGTCTGAATATCGCCGGCAATTTCGATATAAAAATCAGTGTGCCCTTGTGCGCGCGCAAGATTTGCAGCACGCATAAGTGCCCAACCCTTCACGAGCCCCGAAGGATCGAGGTCTCCATTCGGTGTTTGTATGTCGAAATACCCATTGGTAAGCATCTTGGTCTCTTCGCAAAGGCGTAACACCTCGCGCATATCATCACTGTAGCAATCAGAAGTACATGCGCCACGATTGATTGCCGAAATCTCACTCGTTTCTTTATACGTGCTAAATCGTTCGTCGATCTCGTCAAAACAATCGTAGAGCGCGTGCACTTGTTCTTCGGTCGCCGTAGGACTCACGAGTTCAACCGTCGCGGGCATACCCATAACGACGCGCGAAATTCTCATGCCTTCGCTGCCTGGTCAAGTGCCGACTGCAGTGATTGTACAAAGGCGCCGCTGGTCGCGCTCGCACCGGACACGCCGTCCACATTTGCATTCTGCGCAGCAACAGCCTGAGCCTTAAGAAGGGGCATGGCATACGCGTTAACCAGCACGGATCGATCACGTTCGCTCGGATGTTGCAGGAAAATCACATCGACAATTTTCCCATCTTTGATGACGGCCTGAACTTGTACATTCCCATAAAATGCATCTTCGACATTTCCGGTATAGGTGCCGTCAGTATACTTTTGTGATGCTTGATCACCGGCCCCTGTCCCCGATTGGGGGGTTCCTCGTTGTGTAGACGGCAGAGGCCCCGTCATTTCGTTTGGTACCCCGGGCGTAACCGGCGCTGATGATCCACCAGTTACGAGATAGTACGCAGTAAGTGCACCAATGACCACAACAAAGATGACGGGGGTAATATATCGTTTCATGCGCAAGGCGACCTTATATGTAATGCGATTTATTTTACCATGGACACTTTTTCTCGCGCGTCCCGTTCTAAGTCTTTCAGCTTTTTTGACGCCGCGTCGAGGTCCGCTTTCGTGCTCTGCAATTCACTAAGCCACTTCGTAACCCCGTTCCCACGACTACCACTCCGTATCGTATATGCCTCGGGATTGAAATCCTTAGCAAGGGTTGCCCACGAGATGGGCATGGAAACACTTGCACTTTCTACGGCTCGCACACCGAGCGGAATGATGATGGTTTGCCCTTCAGCATTACGCAAATAGTCCACGAAAATTTTGTGATGTCGATGCACCTCCCCGCGCGTAGCGGTGAGGAGATCGGGATGGGTGCGCGCAAGCAGCTCCGCTATGCGGCGAGCAAATGCGCGCACTTTGGTGTACGGATAGGCGCCATTCAGACCCACCAGTACGTGCACGCCGCGCTTGCCTGACGTCTTTATGACACTGTGGCCACAGGTAGCATCGAGAATCTTTTTTAGATAATGCGCGGCTTCCACGATTTGCGTTTGCGTCACACCGCTTCCCGGATCGAGATCAAAGACCATAAAGTCGGGATGCGTGCGTGCGTCTGCCCGCGCACTCCACATATGAATTTCGATAGCGCCGAGATTCGCAAGATAAAGCAACGTCTCGGCATTCTCACACACCACGTAGTGCACGGTCTTGCTGACCGTCTTTGCGCGAATGGCCCGCGTGGCCACAAACGATGGCAGCATTTTAGGTTCAACATTTTTTTGATAGAAATGCGGCCCTTTGATGCCGTCTGGATAGCGCGTAATCACGAGTGGGCGGTCTTTAAGGAGCGGCAACAGGAGCGGCGCGGCGCGTCGGTAGTGCGCGACCAGATCTTTCTTCGTGTACTTCTTTTCCGGCCAGTACACTTTATCGAGATGTGTAAATGTGACTGAATTTTTTGTGGGGTCAATACTGGCCACTTTGTGTCCGCGCTCGCGCACTACCTCTTCAGCTCGCTTGTCCTCACGCAATCCCACATACGCCGGTTGGCGCATCTCCCCCGCACTCGTCCATTCGGCAAATTTTATCTCTGCCACGAGCTCGGGCTTCACCCACGTAACATCCGCTCCATCAGACATTGTGACTGCGGGCGTCCGTGTTACTAGCGGCGCCATACGCTCGGCCAACTCTGTGAGCGTGCCGTGCGAAAA
Source organism: bacterium (assembly GCA_900299275.1). Classification (GTDB taxonomy): domain Bacteria; phylum Patescibacteriota; class Minisyncoccia; order Phycocordibacterales; family Phycocordibacteraceae; genus C7867-001. Next base: position 24,154 of record OMJE01000035.1, read on the forward strand.
GCCCGTTCCCACATTGCCGCAGTAGCGCCATGTGCGGCCCTCGCGCACTGCAAGAACCAGAGCGCCAAAATGTATGCGTGAACCCTGGGGCTTCGTGAAGCCCACGATCACTGCTTCCTGGCGCTGACTCGTCTTTATCTTGACCCAGTCAGTCGTCCGTTTGCCCGATGAGTAGACGCTGTGCGCGCGCTTACCAATGATGCCTTCCTGTCCGCGTTTTTTTGCTTCTTTAAATCGTTTCGTTCCAAAGTCCTCGGTGTGAGCTGAATATTGTAGAACAGTACTTTTTGGCAAAAGTTTTTTTAGAGTTGTCTTGCGTTCAAGTAGGCCCTCCCCGCGCAGATCCCTGCCGTCGAGCTCCATCACATCGAAAACAAAGTATGTGACTGGCGTCCTATTTTTTCGTGCGTTCTGTAAAAGCTGGAAGCGTGATATGCCGCGAGCATCGAGTGCCACGAGTTCTCCGTCAATCACGAAGTCATGCTTGATTTTACTGAGTGCCTTAATGACGCTCGGGTAGTGTTCGTTCATCACTACACCGTTACGAGAATAGGCCGTCACGCGCGTCCCTTTCTTCTCCACCACAAGCCGCAATCCGTCCCACTTAGTTTCAAATATCCAGTCGGG
>OMJE01000036.1 GCA_900299275.1 bacterium
AGATTACGGCAGTGCTCGAGAAGGGGTGGAAGGTGGGCGAACAGGTTATTCGGCCAGCAAAAGTGCGAGTTGCATCGGTGTAAGCGTTTCCGTAGAATGAGTAATCTGTAACTAATTAATAAAAAACTATGGCTAAAATTCTTGGTATCGATTTGGGCACTACAAACTGCGCGATGGCAATCGTGGAGGGTGGCGAACCGCGCGTTCTCGAGAATGCCGAGGGTGCGCGTACCACGCCTTCGATCGTAGCTGTAGGCAAGAGCGGGGAGCGCATCGTGGGCACACTGGCAAAGCGCCAGTCGGTGACCAACCCGCTTAACACGATTTTTCAGATTAAGCGCTTCATAGGTCATAACTTTGACGAAGCAGAGGTGCAAAAGGACAAGTCCGTCGTGCCGTTCGAGATGCGCAAGGCAGATAACGGCGGCATCGAGGTGAAGATGAATGACAAGTGGTATCGTCCAGAAGAAATTTCAGCCATAATCCTCGGCAAATTAAAAGCGGATGCAGAAGCAAAGACGGGTGAAAAGATCACTGAAGCGGTCATTACGGTGCCGGCATACTTTAACGACGACCAGCGCAGTGCCACAAAGGCAGCCGGTGAGATCGCCGGTCTTACCGTGAAGCGCATCATCAATGAGCCGACGGCAGCAGCACTTGCGTACGGCTTTAACAAGAAGAAAGATGAACAGATTGCCGTGTTCGATTTCGGCGGCGGCACGTTTGATATCTCAATTCTAGAAGTGGGCGATGATGTGATTGAGGTAAAGAGCACCGATGGCGACGCACACTTGGGCGGCAAGGATATCGACCAGAAGATCATCAACTGGCTCGCCGATGAATTTAAAAAGGAAAGCGGCATCGATGTGCGTTCCGATGCTCTTGCGCGCCAGCGCCTTGATGAAGCGGCAGAGAAAGCAAAGATAGAGCTTTCAAGTGCAATGGAGACAGAAGTAAACATTCCGTTTTTGACGAGCGATGCTTCAGGCCCGCGCCACCTTCTCGTTAAGATGACGCGCGCAAAGCTTGATGAGCTTGCTGCTGAGTACATTGAGCGTGCTATTGCAATCACGAAGCGTGCCATCGAAGCCTCACCGTTCAAGGTGGCCGATATTGATGAGGTTATTCTCGTAGGTGGTCAGACCCGCATGCCGGCAATTCAGACCGCTGTCGAGCAATTCTTCAATAAGAAGCCGAATCTCTCAGTAAACCCGGACGAAGTGGTAGCTATTGGCGCCGCGATTCAAGCCGGCATTCTTCAGGGCGATGTGAAGGACATTCTTCTTGTGGACGTGATTCCGCTCTCGCTCTCGATTGAGACTATGGGTGGCGTGGCTACCAAGCTCGTAGAGCGTAACACCGCCATTCCAACGTCGCGCACACAAGTCTTCTCAACCGCGTCGGACAATCAGCCTTCGGTAGAAATCCATGTGACGCAGGGCGAGCGCGCCATGAGTGCCGACAACAAATCGCTCGGCAAGTTTAATCTCGACGGAATCCCGCCAGCACCGCGCGGTATGCCGCAGGTAGAGGTGACGTTCGATGTTGATGCGTCTGGTATTCTCACCGTGAAGGCAAAGGAAAAGACGACTGGCAAAGAGCAGTCGATCCGCATCGAAGGCTCGACCGGACTTTCAAAGGAGGATATTGAAAAGATGAAGGCGGATGCCGATGCTCACGCCGCTGATGACAAGAAGCGCCAGGAAGTGGTTGAAGCAAGGAATCATGCTGACCAAGCTGTGTATGCTGCCGAAAAGGCCGTGAAAGAAAATCGTGAGAAGGTCAGTGCTGATACGGTGAAAGATGTGGAAGAAAAGATTGAAGCAGTGAAGACAGCACAGAAAGGGGATGATGCCGATCAGATAAAAACAGTAACTGAAAGTCTTAGTACATCACTCTCGAAGATTGGTGAAGAGATGATGAAGGCGCAACAGAATCAGACGCCTCCGCCGGCCGATGGTGGCACTCCGCCGCCAGCAGAAGGCGCAGGCCCCACCGACGCAGAGTTTAAGGAGAAACCAGAATAAACGAGGCGCATAACAAGAAAAGCGGCGCGGGAGAGGAAACTCCCCGCGCCGTTTTTCTTTTTTGCATACCTAGACGATATTTCGTATACTCACTCATTATGGCAAAGGATTACTACAACGTGCTCGGCGTCGACAAAAAGGCCTCGCAGGATGACATAAAGAAAGCGTTTCGTAAGCTCGCGCACAAGTATCATCCTGATAAGGGTGGTAATGATGAAGCGAAGTTTAAGGAGATCACTGAGGCCTACGCGGTTTTGAGCGATGAGAAAAAGCGTCGCGAATATGATGCTTATGGGCAGTCATTCCCAGGCGGTATGCCAGGGGGGCAAGGCGGTAATCCGTTTGGCGGGTTCGACTTTTCTGGCTTTCAAAACGGCTTTGCTAATGGCGGTGCCGAATTCGACTTAGGTGATATTTTTGGCGACCTCTTTGGGCAAGGTCGTGGTGGCGCACAACGTGGTGCTCCACGAGGCCGCGATATTTCCATCGACATAGAATTGTCGTTCAAGGATGCTGCTTTTGGTACCGAGCGTTCGGTGCTCATTGCAAAAGTGGGAAGCTGCGCCACCTGTGGCGGCAATGGTGCAAAACCTGGCACGGAGCTCGAGCAATGCAAGACCTGTAATGGTAGCGGGCGCGTGCACGAACTGCGCAATTCCATCCTCGGCCAATTCTCAAGTGTGCGTCCCTGCACCGCATGCGACGGTACCGGCAAGGTACCGAAGGAAAAGTGTGCCGATTGCAAGGGGCACGGTACGGTACGTCGCCAGGAAGAAATTCATATCAAGATACCTGCGGGCATCGACAATGGCGAAATGATTCGCATGCCTCAGTTGGGTGAGGCTATAAAGGGAGGTACTAACGGCGACCTTTATGTGAAAGTACATGTGAAGCCGCACCCAGTGTTCCGTCGCGAGGGACAAAACTTGATCATGCATCTGCCAATTAAATTGACCGATGCCGTACTTGGCACGTCGGTCTCCATCGAGGATCTCGAAGGCAAGACACTGGAAGTGAAAGTGCCTCCCATGAAGCGTCCGGAAGAACTTTTGCGCGTGCGCGGAAAGGGAATCCCGACAGGTGGTTCTTCGCGTGGCGATATCATCATTCGTCTTGAGACAGCGCTTCCGCAAAAACTTTCGTCTAAAGCGCGTAAGGCGCTCGAAGACTTAAAGAGCGAGGGGCTTTAGGAGACTCTATACCCACACGTGTGTATGCATCACGTGTGGCGTTTGCGTTATAGTACATAAATGCCTGCCACGAGTAGTCTCACGCAGATCAATTCTGTTGCAACAAACGCCGCACTCTCGGTCTGGAATATTATTGGCGATTTTGTTGTCGTGCTGGCACTCGTGGCCGTGCTTTTTCTTTTTGCGTATTACGTGGGAAGGGGAGCGTTTGTTACTGCGGTTATTTCACTTTACGCCGGTTTTGCGCTCTATACGCAGTTTCCGTTTATGTCGATGCTCGGTTCCGCATCCGGCGCAACGCTGCTCATGGAAAAGCTCGGCATCTATGCCGGACTCTCATTGCTCGTTTATCTCGTCGTGCGCCGCGTTATCGTATCAGAATTTCTGTATATAAATGTGGTGGCACTCATAGTGCTGTGTGTCATAGTAGCGGCATTTTTGCTTGCGCTCGCATTTACCATTTTTGACGTACCCGCCATCTACAAATTCACGCCACCTATAGTCGCTCTCTTTTCGCAAAAGCAATATTTCTTTTGGTGGTTTGTTGCGCCGCTTGCCGGACTCTTTTTCATTAGCCGTTAAGCGCGCATTTGCTACTGCTATACTGCATAAATGCAAGCTCCGGCAAAAGCGCCAACACGCGTGCTGCCCGTATTGCGGGCATACGCAAAAGCAACACTGCGGTATCGCGGCACGTTTGTCGTAATTCTGGTGGGCGTGGTGGGCATGCAGTTTGTGAGTCTCGCAGCGCCATACTATCTAAAAAAACTTGTTGATGGCCTTGCAACTACGTCGCCGAGCGATACGGCAGTTAGCGTCTTGCTCGGCATCGTGACCATATACGGCATTCTGGGCGCGGTAAACTGGGTCGCTCGGCGACTACAGATGGGTGCCTTGATGCGACTCGAAGCCGACGCCATGGCTGACCTCGCTAACGAAGCTTTCGACGCACTCTTAGGACACGGTCATGATTTCTTCCTCAATAATTTCGCTGGTACGCTCACGCGCCGCGTGACACGCTATTCCCGATCCTTCGAGCCGGTGCTCGATAGTCTCACGCTCACTTTTGTTCCCACAATTCTCTTTGCCATAGGTGCTGTAGTCATTTTGTACGGGCGCAATCACTGGCTGGGTATCATCATGACGCTCTGGGTGGTTGTCTTTACAGCGCTCCAGATCTATATATCAAAATTGCGCCATCCACTTCGTCTTGAACGTGCCGAGCAAGACAGCAAGATGACCGGTGATTTGTCTGATGTTATTGGCAATCATCTGGCAGTCAATCTTTTTGCGGCTCGCGCACACGAGAAAGAGACGTTTGCAAGGATCGTTGACGCTTGGCGCTCAGCTACCGTACGTTCGTGGAGGTCTGACTTTCTTACACAGGCGATTCAGCAATTTCTGGCGATAGCAATCGATGTGGGTCTTATTGCCTACGGCGTTATTTTGTGGCGACAGGGCATCATTACTGCCGGCGATTTTATCTTGATTCAAGCGTATGTGCTCACGATCATTGATCAGGTCTGGAACATAGGCTACAACTTGCGCCGGCTCTTTGATGCCTTTGCTGATGCGTCGGAAATGGTCGATATTATGGAACTCCCGGTAGAAATCACCGATGCGCCCAAAGCAAAGCGGCTTAAGATTGAAAACGGCACAATCGGATTCTCCGATGTAACGTTTTATTATCACAGCGACCGTCCCATTCTTGACCATCTTGATCTGACAATCGAAGGAGGGAAGAAGGTGGCATTGGTTGGCCCATCTGGTGCGGGTAAGTCAACCGTCGTGCGACTCCTCCTTCGCCAATATGATGTGCGCGATGGCGCGATCGGCATCGATGGTCAGGACATCCGTAAGGTCACCCAGGACAGTCTTCACGAAGCGATTTCCTTTGTGCCACAGGAGCCGGTGCTCTTTCATCGCACATTGCGCGAAAATATTGCCTATGGAAAGCGTGCAGCATCAGAGCGGGACATCATTAGAGCGGCAACGGCAGCGCATTGTCATGAATTTATTTCGACGTTACCAGAAGGGTATGACACCTTTGTGGGAGAGCGCGGCGTGAAGCTTTCTGGCGGTGAACGTCAGCGCGTAGCAATCGCGCGTGCCATTTTGAAAAACGCGCCCATTCTGATACTTGATGAGGCCACGTCGAGCCTTGATTCTGAATCAGAGGCCCTCATACAGGACGCGCTCACGAAGCTAATGGAGGATAAGACGGTGATCGCAATTGCACATCGCCTCTCGACGATCATGAAGATGGATCAGATCATCGTTATGGAAAACGGGAAAGTTGCTATTACCGGTACGCACGAAGAGCTTTTGGCACACGAGAGCAACCTCTACAAGAAGCTCTGGGAGATACAAGCGGGTGGCTTTATTGCAAGCGCAGAGTAGTGGTATAGTTTTCGCATGACACTCGCAGAAGAGCTGAAGGCGCGCGGGCTCGTGGAGCACGCGTCAGACGATATTGAAAAAATCCTCTCAAAAACGCGCACAGCCTATTTCGGCATTGATCCTTCAGCCGACTCTGCACAGGTGGGCAATCTCGCCGCCATCCTTCTCGTAAAACGCCTGCAGAACGCGGGACACAAGGCGATCTTCCTTGTAGGCGGCGTCACGGGCATGATCGGGGATCCAAGGGAAAAAGGGGAGCGCTCATTGCTTGATGCCGCTATGATTGCAAAGAACACACGGGCCTTAAAGAATCAGCTACGGTCTATTCTCGGGCGTTGGTCTGTGACGCTTGTCGATAACGCATCGTGGCTTGGTCGCATGGAGCTCGTGCCTTTTCTGCGCAATGTTGCAAAACACTTCACGGTGAACGATCTCATTAAGCGCGACATCATAAAGCGCCGACTCGAAACACCGGATGAAAGCATTTCGGTGACCGAGTTCGTATACTCCTTGCTTCAAGGCTACGATTATTACGTTCTGCACAAAAAATACGGCGTGGATCTGCAAGTGGGTGGTACTGACCAATGGACCAATATTCTCTCTGGCGTAGAGCTCGTTCGAAAAAAGGCCGGCGATGAGGTCTATGCCTTCACGCTGCCCATCATTACTGATTCGACCGGAAAAAAGTTCGGTAAAAGCGAAGGTAATGCCATTTGGCTTGATCCCGACAAGACCTCGCCATTTCAGTTCTATCAGTTCTGGCTCAATACGCCGGACGATAGTGTGGAGCGTTATTTAAAGATCTACACCTTTATGCCTCTTGCTGACATTGAATTACTCATGGCAAAACATCATGCAGCCCCGCAAGATCGCGAGGCGCAAGAGACGCTCGCACGGCTCGTCACGGAGATTGTGCACGGCCCCGCAGCAGTAGCCATGGCAGCAGCAGCGACGGATGCGCTCTTTGGTGATACGCCCTTTGCAAACCTTTCACGTGAAGCGCGTGCTGCCGCGCTCGCAGAAGCACCATCAGTAACCCTAGCGCGATCTGAAGTAGAGCATGGCGTGGCGCTCACAGAGGTTCTTGTGAAGGGAGGGTTTGCGAGCTCTAAGAGCGAGGCCCGCCGCCTCATCGAAGGCCGTGGCATCGTCCTTGGTGATATGACGATTGAAAACGTGGATCAAGATATTCACGTGAGCGATTTCCGCGATGGCTACACGCTCATTCGCAAGGGCAAGCAGGGCGTGCTCGTCCTCGTATTGAAATAGGCGCCCGTTGCGCTATACTTGCTAAAGCGCGTCGGTGGTAGAGTGGTCAATTACAACAGGCTGTAAACCTGTCGCCCTTTGGGCTACGAAGGTTCGAATCCTTCCCGGCGCACAAGAAATCCTGCGAAAGCGGGATTTTTGCGTACCGGGAGCACTGTGTGGAGCACGGTGCGTAAGGATTCGAACGCCGCAGCGATGTTCGGCTATCAAGCCGAACCGCGAGGCGGTGCCCAGACAGTGACGAGTGACGACGAGGAACTAGTCGAGGGAGAAAAGCGTAATCGCGGTCCTTCCCCGCACACCAATTAAATCCCAGCTAATCTCACGGCACCGTATAGAGTAAGAATGCCCATAATTGTGGAGACAGTCGTCCAATATACGGGATGCGCATGATGGCTTTCTGGTATAAGATCGCTGGCGCTGATGTAGAGCAGGAAGCCGCAGAAAAGTGCCAGCAAAAGGCCAAGTGTTGGTTCTGGTACGGAAAAGAAGAGTGTTGAGAACATGCCGAGCACGGGGGCGATGGCGTCTAGAAGGAGCCAGCGAAATGCTTCCTTACGCGTACCGCCATTTTTTACAATAAGACCAACGGTGTTTATGCCGTCGGAGAAATCGTGAGTGAGCACCGCTGCGGCCACAATCACGCCGACACTTGTTGATACTTGAAACGCGAGTCCCACGCCCATGCCATCAAGAAAGCTGTGGAAGGCGAGCGATAGGGCGCCTGCAACGCCGCGATGATGATGTCCGTCGTGCGGTGTGTGGCCATGTAAAAGTACGAAGCGGTCAATCGTGAGATAGATTGCGAAGCCGAGCACAATCACGCTCGAGATGACCGATGTTTCGTATGTGGTGCCCGCGAGGGCAAGTGCTTCTGGTAGAAGGTCAAAAAAAGCAACGCCAAGAATTGCGCCGGCGCTAAAACCGAGGATCAGATGCAGGCGGTCATGGAGACGGAGCGCCAGAAAACCCCCAAAAAGGGTTGCCAAAAAGGTAGCGACCGCAAGGGCTAAAAGCATGCCTATATAGTATACTCTCCCTATGGCAGAAAAACCTGTTCTCGTCTCAGGCGTAAAGCCGACTGGAGACCTGCATATTGGTAACTATTTTGGCGCTATGCGCCAGTTTGTAGAGCTCACCAAAGAGGGTAAGTACAAGCCCTATATCTTTGTCGCTGACTATCACGCGCTGAACACAATGCAAGACGCAGAAGAAATGCGTCGCCGCACGCGTGAGATCGTGATGGCGTACATTGCTATCGGCCTTGATCCAAAGGAGGTCACATTTTTCAAACAATCAGACGTACCAGCACACACCGAGCTCTGCTGGATTTTCGACACCCTCACGACGATGCCGTACTTGATGCGCGCACATGCTTTTAAGGATGCAGAGGCAAAAAATAAAGAGATCAATGTTGGCACCTTCAATTACCCAATGCTTATGGCCGCAGACATCCTTCTCTATGATGCGGCAGTGGTGCCAGTGGGGCAGGATCAGAAACAGCACATCGAGATCGCGCGCGACACGGCCGAAAAGTTTAATCGTATCTATAAGTCAGAGGTATTCACGCTTCCAGAACCATACATTATGGGCGAAGTGGCCGTGGTGCCGGGCACCGATGGACGCAAGATGAGCAAGAGCTATGGCAACGTGATCCCATTGTTCGGTTCGACCGATGAACTTAGCAAGGCGGTAATGAGCATAGTCACTGACTCGAGCGGACAACGCCCTGAAAATGTATATGCAGTACACAAGCTCGTGCGAAGTGAACGTGAGCTCGAGCAGATTTATGCTGAACATAAGGGAAAGTACAAAGAGCTAAAAGAGATCCTGATCACCGACCTCGAACGGTATCTCGCCCCGATTCGTGCGAAGTATGAGGAGCTTAAGGAAAATCCGAGCATCGTTGATGACGTGCTTGTTGCCGGGAAGCGCGAAGCTCGTGTCGTGTCAGAAGCAAAGATGGAGCAGGTGCGCGCCGCTATCGGCGTTAATTAATAATTTTATGGAACGAATACTCATTGGGGAGTTGAGCAAGCACGTGGGAGAGACCGTCTCTATTAGCGGCTGGGTCGATGTTCGCCGTGATCAGGGCAAGATGGTGTTCTTTGATTTCCGCGATCGCTCTGGAAAAGTGCAGGGTGTGGTGCTTCCGGCAAGCGCTGCTATGGACATTGCGAAAGAGGTGCGAAATGAATATGTGGTGTCCGTAGTGGGGAAGGTCAATAAACGACCCGAAAAAAATATTGTGGCAGATCGCCAGAACGGTGATATCGAACTCGAGATTCTCCAAATCACAGTCCTAAATGAAAGCGAGGTTCCGCCTTTTGACATCACAACGGATACTAGTGTTGTCGATGAAAACGTGCGTGCGGAATACCGGTATCTCGACCTACGTTCCGAACGTATGCAGAAGAATATGCGTCTGCGCAGCGAATTCATACATCGCTGTCGTGATTTTCTTTACGGCAAAGACTTTGTCGAAATCGAGACGCCACTCCTCACCGAGTCTACGCCGGAGGGCTCGCGCGATTTCGTGGTCCCGTCACGCCTTAATCCTGGAAAGTTTTACGCACTTCCGCAGTCGCCGCAGCAGTACAAACAGCTTCTTATGACCGCAGGCTTTGAACGTTATTTCCAGGTGGCGCGAGCGATTCGTGATGAAGACCTCCGCGCTGATCGCGGCTTCGAGCATACGCAGCTCGACCTCGAGATGTCATTTGCTTCGATGGACGACGTGATGAGCACCGTAGAGGAAATGATAACGACTGTGGTTGAGTCGTTGGGCTACACGATCAAGCAAAAGCCATTTCCACGCATCTCATACAAAGACGCAATGGAAACCTACGGCGCCGACAAATTCGACATGCGCACCCCAGAGGAGAAAGAGAAAGGCATTCTCGCGTATGCCTGGGTGGTGAATTTCCCGATGTTTGAGAAGACCGATGAAGGTGGCTGGACATTCACGCACAATCCATTCTCTATGCCGATTCCAGAGCACGTGGATTGGCTTCTCAAGGGTGAAAATATCGACCAGATCATTGCCGCACAATATGACATCGTCTGTAACGGATTTGAATCAGGTGGCGGATCGATTCGCGCGCATAAGCCAGAAATTCTTGAGGCAGTGTATCGCGTGATGGGGCACTCAAAGGAGGATTTGGAGGAGCGAGTGGGACACATGCTGAAAGCATTTAAGCTCGGCACACCTCCTCATGGGGGACTTGCCCTCGGTGTTGAGCGCAACATGATGAACCTCACTGGTGAATCCTATCTCCGAGAAGTGCAGGCCTTTCCGATGACTCGTGGTGGGCAGACGGCCGTCATGAATGCGCCAAAACCGCTTAGCGATAAGCAACTCAAGGAACTCGGATTGAAAGTCGATAAAAAGGATTAGATATGAAGATAGTCGCAAAGCAGGGCTCCTGTGCTGACGCGCCCGCAGGATATGTGCGCGTTGCCTTCACCGACAAGCCAAAGGGTACCAAACGTTTCGTCGAAAAAAACGGCATTGAGACCCTCGAGATTGGCATTGGCACAGAGGCCGCTACGCATCGTCAGTTTATTATTTTGTGCCGTTCAATCATTGCTACGGCAAAAGCGCACAAGGTAAAAAAGATAGCGCTCGAACTTCCTGATCTCACCGATGAGCGCGCGCAAATCGCTGCCGAAAACTTTGAGATGGCGAACTATGAGTTCAATCATTTTAAAACGAAGCCAAAGGAAGGGTGGGCAGAGGTTGAGGAGGTGTTGCTCTATTGTTCATCACTCAAATCTATCGAAGCAGCCATTAAAAAAGGTCAGGAAATAGGGAAGGGGGTGAATGCTTGTCGTACCCTCGCCAATACGCCGGGGGGCGACATTACCCCCTCCACGCTCGCTAAAGCCGCCAAGGAGGCTGTGAAAGGTTTGCCTGTAAAGGTCACGACACTTGGTGAAAAAGAGATGGCGAAGCTCGGCATGGGCGCTCTCTTGGGGGTAGCCAAGGGCTCGAGCGAAAAGCCCACCTTCACCATCATGGAATACAATGGCAGCAAGGACGCGCCGATTGTGTTGGTGGGCAAAGGAGTCACCTTCGATAGCGGTGGGCTCAATCTGAAGCCGTCAAATGGCATTTATGAAATGCATATGGATATGTCGGGTGCTGCATCGGTTATCCATGCCGTTACGCTTGCTGCGAAGCTAAAACTTAAAAAACACGTGATTGGCCTTGTGCCAGCGGTTGAAAATATGCCGGGCAACAATGCCTACCGCCCTGGCGATGTGCTAAAAAGTCTCTCCGGCAAAACAATCGAAGTAATCAATACCGATGCGGAAGGTAGACTCATTTTGGCTGATGCACTTACGTACGCAAAACGTCTCAAGCCCGCCGTGGTGCTCGACGTAGCCACACTTACAGGTGCGGCACTCTCGGCGCTCGGTCTCTATGCAAGCGCCTTGCTCACACGCGATGATGCACTTGCAAACCGTGTGAGCGTGTGCGGTGAAGCGTCAGGGGATTATGTATGGCGACTTCCGCTCTGGGAGGAATATGAAGATCTCATCAAGGGCACTTTCGCCGATGTTGCGAATATCGCGAGCGGAGCAGGTGGCCGCTATGGCGGAGCCATCGAAGGCGGCGTCTTTTTGTGGCAATTTGCGAAAGAACTTGAGTGCCCGTGGGCGCACATTGATATTGCACCGCGCATGACGGCGGCTCCGAAAGAGGAATTATCCAAAGGTGCGGCAGGTGCACCGGTCCGACTTCTGCTACGATTCGTAGAACAATGGACCAAATAACTACGGCTGGCTACAACGTAAAGACAGACATCTACGAGGGACCTTTTGAGGTTCTGCTCGATCTCATTGAGTCACGGAAGCTGCTAGTGAATGAACTTTCGCTCGCGCAAATTACCGAGGATTTCATTGGTCATGTGCGAGCACAAAAGCTATTTCCCGTTGAGCAGACGGCGCACTTCGTGCAAGTGGCGGCAACGCTCCTGCTCATCAAGTCAAAATCACTTATTCCTGATCTCACGCTCACCGAGGAGGAAACGGAGGATGTAGAAGACCTAAAACGCCGCCTCGCTGCCTATGAAAAAGTGCGTGAAGCAGCGCGCGAGCTCTCCCGGATCTACGGCGAGACCGTCCTCTTTGGCGCTGGAATGCGGACGCCCGATGTTGTCTTTGCGCCTTCCAAAGATATGACGAAAGAAGGGCTTGCAGAAGCCCTCGCACGAGTACTCGCAGCGCGTGAGGAAGTAGAAGCGCTGCCCGAAGCGCGAGTGAAGCCACTCGTGACGATTGAAGAAATGATGGATCGTCTTTCCACGCGCGTACAAAAGGCGATGAAGCTCTCATTCAAGGAATTTGCCGGTGGCGCCAAGGAACGCGTCGAGGTGATCGTTTCTTTTCTTGCGCTCCTTGAGCTCGTGAAGCAGGGCGCCGTTGCCGCAGAACAATTTGAACAGCACGGCGACATCCAGATCTCGCACGAGGGAACCAGCACTCCGCGATACTAGACAATGAGCAGCGGCGTTGTCAACACAGAGCCCAATATGCGAGGCGCGAGCGGGCTATACTGCACTCATTAGCAAATACTAGTACATAATCTTCATGAAACAGCCAGTAAAAAATGGCAAGGTAAATAAACCGTGGAAAAAAAGCGCTCAAATGAGTGGCGGCCTTTTATTTGTCGCGGGTGTAGTGGTTTTCGGACTCGCGGCATATACGATTCCATCAATTTCTAATCCGGCAAGTTCTCTCCTGGGCGCCGTAGGTGCGTATAATGCCGCATACGATTACAACAATGATGGCAGAATCGGGGCTGCCGATGCGCTCTATCTGCTCAAGCTTTCTTTGGCCTCGGGTACAACCTGTCCTGCCGCAAAGATATGCGATCTCGATGCGTCTGGAAAGATCACCGATGCGGATGCTCAAAAACTGATTGACATGATTATTGCGGGCACGATTCCGGCTCCTGCTAGCCCACTGAAACTTGCGTCACCAAACGGGGGTGAACAGTGGACGACAAATTCTACGCAACGAATTGTATGGACAGGCGGCGATCCTTCTTGGTATATGAACATTTATATTGACAATACTGTGAAGGCGACATCCACGCTGATCGCCTCTCGAATTCCTAATAAAGGGGCATTTGACTGGAAAATTCCTTCCAACATGCCCAGCAGTACTTATGTTGCGCGTATCGTCTGTAGTGGCTGTGTGTCGTCAACAACCAGTGCGTACGACATAAGCGATGGAAAATTCACTATTGTGGCTGACGTAGCTACAACATCCCCTATTATCGTTACTCCAATCGGCGCCAGTGTTTCTGTCAATGCAGGTCAAAATGCTAACGACGACATGGGCACATTTACGATCAAGTACACAGTGACAGCCGGAAATAGCGATATCTATATTCCTATGAAGGTAAATGTTGGTCTGCCGGGAAATGTACCAATGACCAGTACTGTAGTTGTAGATCGCGCCGGCGTTGCCACTACGAGTGGATCGACAGCGCTCATGACATCCGGTACCCTCGTGCCAAATACAGCAGGAAATTATGTTGTAAAAATGGGCACAAACGCGACATTCCAAATTACGACAACAGTTCAACTGCCATATGCAGGTACGGCGGGCCAGTATCGGGTTTCACTCTTGGGCGTCAAATACGGAACTAACGAAGCGAGCATAAACCAGGTGTTCAACACGGGAGGAATCGCAGGTTTTTCGACCGCGTATTATGGGTTGAACTAGAACCAGTAGGTGTTACGTCCGCATATAAAACACCGCGCGACCAAACGGTCGCGCGGTGTTTTACGTTTGGCAAGCGCAAATTATCCTCCCGAATTGCGTTGCCGAGCGCGAATATTCCCAGTATAATTCAGCGTAATGTTACGGCCTTCCGCTGCTCTTGAAGCGCTCCTTTTTGCACATGGTGAGCCGGTCGAAAAGCGCGAACTTGAAAAGATGCTTGGCGTTGATTCAGAAGCTCTTTCTGCGGCAGTTGTGCAGCTTCGGGGAGATCTCGAAGGGCGCGGGCTTGTGGTACTTGAAAATGGTGAACATATCGAACTGCGCACAGCACCAGAGGCATCAGAATTGGTAATGAAGCTGCGTGAGCGAGACCTTGCGCGAGATCTCGGTAAAGCACCACTTGAGGTGCTGGCCGTGGTTGCATACCGTGGGGGCGCGACGCGCAGTGAGGTGGACTGGGTCCGTGGCGTGAATTCAACGGCTTCACTCCGTACGCTCCTTATGCGTGGACTTGTCAATGCAAAGGAAGATCCATCAGACAAACGTCGTATGCGTTATGAGATTACGACGGATGCGCTCGCTCACCTAGGGGTCACGCGCAGAGAGGATCTGCCGCGGTATAATGAATTATCGCTCGCAACGGCGGCCCTCGAAAGGGAAATGCCAAAGAGCGAATCAGGCGCATAACTCATGGAAATATCGGAGGCACAGTATGAAGAGCTTCAGGCCCGTTCAATGCGGGATTTTGGCATTGCACTGCTCCTGCTTACGGGCATCCTAGGGGGCCTCTTTCTTTTGCCAGTACACGTGATCCCTCCTGCCGCAACGGGAAGCACTGCGCGCACGGTCGATCATTCCGTTGCTCCGGCTGTGTTCTCAAATGTCGATGTCCAGGCGAAGGCCGCGATTGTCATTGATCTTAAAAATGACCGCGTCTTATTTGAAAAGGATGCCGATGCGCAATTGCCGCTTGCCTCGCTTACTAAGCTGTTGGCGGTATACGCAGCGGTCGACGCATTTCCTCTCGAAAAAAAGATAGCGATAAGTGCGCGCGATGCAAACGTCGATGCACCGCGCGCATTTACGAACGGGGACGCGATACCGCTCGGTCAGTTGGCACGTCTCACACTGACCGCGTCACTTAATGACGGGGCTTCTGCGATGGTAGACGCCGTTGCTCGAGAAAAAGGTGAGAGCAGTGCACAAGTGCTCACGCGAACGGCAAACGCGCTCGGTCTTACTGAAACCTACGCAAACAATGGAAACGGTCTTGATCTCACTGGTAGCGTCTCCGGCGCCTATGGTTCAGCGCGCGATATGGCGCGCCTTGCCGGAGCGCTCGTACGTCGTGCACCTGACATTGCAATTGCGACGACGCGTTCCTTTGCGGCGGAGCAGGTCGCAGGGGGCGCAAGTTACCGTGTCAAAAATACCAATCCAGATGTGCGCCGGGTACCACAGCTGCTGCTCTCTAAAACGGGCTACACTGACCTTGCTGGTGGCAATCTAGCGCTCGTCTTTGACGTGGGCATCGAACACCCTGTTGCCGTGGTCGTGCTTGGCTCAACAAAAGCCTCTCGCTTTACAGATAGTGAACTGCTCGTGAAGGCGACGCGGGCGTATTTTGCCAACATTCAAACACTATGATCACTAATGCCGTGAGCGTCCTCATTCCGTCCGCAGTCAGCTTTTTGTTTGGTCTCGTGCTTGCGCCAGGACTCGCGGGTATCCTGTATCGTGCAAAAGCATGGAAGAAGCGTTCAGGAAAAGGAGAGGGGATTGGCGGCGGAGGCACGCCCATATTTGATGAGCTTCACAAAGAGCGCGAGATTTCAACGCCGCGCATGGGCGGTATTCTCATCTGGTCTTCTGTCTTGCTCACCGCGCTCCTCTTCTGGCTTTTTCAGAGCATGGGACCATTCTGGCTGCAATTAAATTTCACGAATCGACGCGAAACATGGCTGCCACTCTTTGCGCTCTTGGTCGGCGCAATTGTCGGTTTTGTAGATGACATGCTCGAAGTAAAGCGTGGAACGGGCGGCCTCTCGCTCGGCCGTCGCCTCACAATTGTCGGAGCAATTGGTCTTGTGGCGGGCTGGTGGTTTTACGTGCGACTTGGGGTGACTGCAATAGGAGTGCCGTTTGCCGCGCCGCTCACCGTAGGGTGGCTTATCATACCTATTTTTGCGGCGATCACGCTCCTTATCTATGCGGGCGGTACTATCGATGGTATCGACGGTCTCGCAGGAGGTGTGTTCTCAATCATTTTCATGGTGTATGCCGGCATCGCTTTTTCGGTCAATCAGGTTTCGCTTGCGGCCTTTTGTGCAAGCGTTGCAGGCGCTACACTCGCCTTCCTGTGGTTCAACATTCCTCCAGCGCGGTTTTATATGTCGGAGACAGGCAGCATGGCGCTCACGCTCGCCCTTGCTATGACAGCATTTGCGACCGATGCCATTGCTGGCGGTATTGGCGTCGCCCTTCTCCCACTCATAGCACTTCCGCTCACGGGCACGGTCGCAACAACGCTCTTGCAAGTGTTTTGGAAAAAAGCATTTCATAAAAAACTCTTCCGTGTTGCGCCCATCCATCATCACTTTGAGGCAATCGGCTGGCCGGCAGCAAAAGTGACGATGCGCTACTGGGTTATTACCATCATTGTTGGCGTGCTTGGTCTTGCTCTTGCCTTGCTTGTTTAAGC
The DNA here is from genome assembly GCA_900299275.1 of bacterium. Lineage (GTDB taxonomy): Bacteria > Patescibacteriota > Minisyncoccia > Phycocordibacterales > Phycocordibacteraceae > C7867-001. The sequence goes on from OMJE01000036.1 coordinate 16,326, forward strand.
TATGAAACACCGATCGAAAGACGGCGTTTTTTTCACTCTGGTACTCACGTTGTCCCTTGTGGGAATCATTGTGTATTCGTCTGCCACACTTGGTTTTCTTGCTCGCGAAAATAATTCTGTACCGAAGGACATTCTTCTGCAGAGTGTCATAGGCCTCGGCATTGGATTTCTGGCACTATTCCTCGTTAGCGCATTGCCGCTGCAAACGATAAAAAAAGCGGCGCCGTATCTGTACGTGGTCACGCTCCTTCTGACCTGCCTCGTCTTTGTTCCTGGTCTTGGTTTTCATTCGGGAGGAGCGACACGCTGGATCGATCTTGGATTTACTACAATCCAGCCCGCTGAATTTTTGAAAATAGGGTATGTCCTTATGCTCTCATGGTGGCTTGCGCCGCGAGCTCGCACCCTAGCCGATCCGCGTCAAGGCATACTGGCATTTGTGGCGATCACGGCCATTCCCGCTGCCATATTGCTGGCGCAGCCAAACACGTCGACGACGGTGCTCATTGGAGCGACTGGCCTTGCTATGTATCTTGCCTCCGGCGCACCGTGGCGCGATATCGGTGTATTCGTCATAACACTTGTTCTTGGTCTCGGGGTCATTATTGCCGTGCGACCGTATGTGCTCGAGCGCTTTAAAACGTTTTTCGATCCGTCCGCTAATGCACTGGGAAGCGGTTATCAGATCCAGCAATCAATGATTGCTATCGGCTCAGGGCGCTTTATTGGGCATGGATTGGGACAGGGTGTCGAAAAGTTTAACTATCTGCCAGAACCTTCGGGTGACTCAGTCTTTGCAGTGCTTGCAGAAGAAACCGGATTCGTAGGGTCAGTCATCCTGCTTATTTTGTTTGTTGCGCTTGTGGCACGAGGCGTCACCATTGCTGGTCAGGCGCGGGATCTGTTCCAAGGACTCGTTGCCTTCGGCTTTTCCATACTCATTGTTTTGCAGGTGTTTATTAACATCTCAGCCATGCTTGGCATCATTCCGCTCACGGGTCTACCGCTTCCATTCGTCTCTCATGGAGGTACGGCTCTACTCGCAATGCTTATTATGTGTGGATTTATCCTGAACGCAGCGCATCACAAAAAAGCCTAAAACCTGCTACTCTAAGCATATGACGATCGCATTTACAGGGGGTATGAGCGGCGGACATTTTTATCCGCTCATCGCTATTGCTGAAGCCATTAATGACCTGGTGCGTGAAAAGCGCCTGATTGAGCCAAAGCTGTACTATTTGGCCCCAGAGCCGTTTGATCAGGATGCTCTTTTTGAGAATGGGATGACGTTCATAAAGGTTCCAGCGGGGAAGACGCGTCGTTATTTTTCGCTACAGAATTTTACGGATCCGTTTGTATCTCTTGTAGGTCTTATGAAAGCGCTGGTGGCTTTGTATCGGCTGTATCCTGATGTGGTTGTCAGCAAGGGCGGGTATGCAAGTGTGCCCACCGTGATGGCCGCACGAATTTTGCGTATCCCGGTAGTGATTCACGAATCTGATTCGCGACCCGGCAGAGCAAACCTCCTTGCCGCCAAGTATGCAACAAAGATCGCAATTTCTTTTGATGAGGCAGCAAATTTCTTTCCCGCGAAAGTGCGTGACCGTATTGCGCGCACAGGCATTCCAATTCGCAAAGCGCTGATGCGTACAGAGGCAGAAGGAGCGCGGCAGTATCTGAATCTTGAGCCAGGTATACCGACCGTCCTCATCCTCACTGGTTCGCTTGGGGCGCAGCGCATTAATGAGGCAGTGATCTCGGCACTGCCGTCGCTCGTTGCTTTCGCAAACGTCATTCATCAAACGGGGCCGGCACATATTAAGACCGTTGAAGCGGTGACGAGCGTCGTCTTGGGTAAGGTGGAGCACGCCGATCGCTATCATCCATTCGGCTTCTTGGATGAGATTGCGCTTCAGCGCGCCGCTGGTGCGGCGGATATTGTTCTTTCTCGTGCTGGTGCGGGAGCGATTGCAGAGATAGCGCTCTGGAAAAAGCCGGCGATACTTATTCCAATTCCTGAATCTGTCAGTCACGATCAATTAAGCAATGCCTACGCCTATGCGCGCACCGGTGCTGCGGTGGTGATTGAGGAAGCAAATATGACGCCACACGTCATCGCTTCAGAGATCGAGCGAATCGTGAAGAATAAAGAACTGTCGGCCACCATGAGTACATCGGCAAAACAGTTCACCGATCCAGATGCTGCGCGCGTGTTGGCCAATGCAATACTCACGATCGCCCTTGAACACGAAGTATGAGCGCCGTTGTCACACGTTTTGCACCCTCGCCAACCGGTCTTTTGCACTGTGGCAATTATCGCACTGCGGTCTTTGCGTACCTATTCGCGAAGCATACGGGCGGCACTTTTGTGGTGCGCATTGAAGATACCGACCTTGCGCGCTCCAAAAAGGAATATGAAGAAAATATATTCGAGGCTCTCGCGTGGCTCGATCTTCCAGCCGATGCAACGTATCGCCAGAGCGATCATCGTGCGCGACATCGCGCCCTTCTTGAGAAACTTGTAGCTGATGGAGTCGCCTATGTTTCGAAAGAGATACCACAGGCGCCAGGCGACAGGGAAGAGGTGATACGCTTCCGTAATCCCGGCGGTGCCCTCACCTTTACGGATATCATTCGAGGCGATATTACGACGGATGTGACGGATCTCGGTGATTTTATTATTGCGCGCTCATTTGATGAACCGGTCTTTCATTTTGCCGTAGTCGTTGATGATGCCGACGAGGGGGTGACCCATGTCATTCGTGGCGGAGATCATATTTCCAATACGGCGCGTCAGCTGCTTATTCAAAACGCACTAGGATTCCCAACACCCATGTATGCGCATCTACCTCTTATTGTAGATAGCTCACATAAAAAGCTCTCAAAGCGCGCCGGCGCAAAGGCGGTAACGCAGTACCGCGATCTCGGTTTTTTGCCAGAAGCACTGCTCAACTATCTTGCCTTCATCGGATGGAATCCCGGCGATGAGCGCGAGTTTATGACGAAGAGCGAACTCGTTGAGGCATTTGATCTTTCGCGCGTACAGAAGGGGAGTGCTGTCTTCGATGAGGTCAAATTACTTTCTATCAATCAACACTGGATGCGCGAGCTCCCGGACAACGACTTTATTGAACGAGGCAAGCTCCATGCGCCAAACGCCGACATGCTCACACTGCTCGTGCCACAGCTTAAAGAGCGCGCACAGACGTTTATAGAAGCGCAGAAAATGCTGGACGAGGATCTTAACTTCTTCTTTGCAGCGCCAGCTATTGATCTTCAAAGTCTTACAAAAAAAATGCCTCCAGCTCGTGAAGGGTTTACGAGAGAGGCGCTGCTCGCCTTGCAGAAGGTCGTGATTGATTTGCCCGAAAAGAGTAGCGCTGAAGACATCAAGGCGCGTATCATGCCCCTTGCAGACGCACGCGAGGCGGAAGGAAAGGGTGGAAGAGGCGGTATGCTCTGGCCTCTGCGGTATGCACTCTCGGGAAGGGAGCGCTCACCGGATCCGTTTACTATTATTTCCGTACTGGGTAGGGAAGAATGCGTGTCACGTATTAATGCCGCTCTGAAACTCTTTTCATAAGCGTCATTGCGTTGCCTTTTTTCTCCGGTGGGGGATGTGCGTGCATGTACCGCACCACTGGTATACTAAAAAAATGCTTGGATTGCGCGTATCGCTGCTGCTCAGCGCCCTCACTCTATTGTTTGTTATTGTGTGTCCTGTCCCGTCGCAAGCCCAAAACGCGGCTGAAATCCAATCTCAGATTGATGCGCATAATTCACAAATATCCAAACTGGAAGCCGAAATAGCGTCCTATCAAAAAGAACTTGATACTCTTGGCGGACAAAAAAACACGCTCCAATCAACGATCAGCTCGCTTACCATTTCTCAAAAGCAGCTCGCTTCTAAAATACAAGTGACGGAGGCAAATATTGCGTGGGCAAATAAACGCATCAGCGATCTCACTATTTCGATAGGGAACAAAGAGGCTTCAATTCAAAATGCGCAGGCGGCCATTGCGTCTGCCTTACAAAATATGGCGGAAGGTGAACAAGCAGAGCTTGTCAGTGTTTTTGTCACTTCGAAGACGTTTAGTGAAGCATGGAAAGCGGCAGATGCATCACTGCAATTCAGTACAGAGCTGAAGAAAAATATTGCAATGCTTCGCGATGCGCGGGTGGTTCTGAGTAATAATCGCGACGCAGTCAATGCAGAAAAGGAAAAGCTCGTGTCATTGGAACATGATCTCACGCTCGAAAAGCGCTCTGTGGATGCCACCAAGGTGGCGCAGCAGCAATTGCTCGCTCAGACGAAAAATCAGGAGGCTAATTACCAATCTCTTATCGCGCAAAAAAAAGCGGCCGAAAAGTCCTTTGAAGACCAGCTGGTGGTGCTGCAGAGTCAACTGAAGCTTATTGTAAATCCTGGGTCATTGCCAAAGGTGGGATCAGGGATCCTCGCGTGGCCGTTTTCGCGCTCTTTTATGGCGAGCTGCAATGACCGTAAGGGATACTTTGGCAATCTTTATTGCATTACGCAATATTTCGGTAATACGCCCTTCTCGACCGCCAATCCTCAGGTCTATAATGGTCACGGCCACAACGCGATCGACATTGCCTCACCCATTGGTACGCCCGTATTGGCGGCGCTCGGCGGCACGGTACTCGACACGGGTAATACCGATCTGGCGCGCGGGTGTTATTCCTTTGGAAAATGGGTGATGCTAAAGCATCCGAACGGCATCAACACGCTCTATTCGCACCTTTCGACGATAGATGTCTCGGCAGGTCAGACGGTCGGCATAGGACAGATCATTGGACTTTCCGGCATGACCGGATACGCAACTGGTCCGCACCTTCACTTTGGCGTGTATGCCACCGAGGGCACGAAAATTCAAACGCTGAGTCAATTTCGTAATGCGACAGGCGGCTGCGCCTCTGTAAAGATGCCGGTGGCTACATTGACGGCATACTTAAATCCAGTGTCGTATTTGTAAGGTCGTAACTTGCACAGCCGAGATTTGTGTTGTGGGGTAGGGAGGGCAGTGTATACTATTCATATGCTTAAGATCATCTTTTGGACGGGCGTCTTCATTCTTGTGCTATCTTTTTTCGGGATATCACTGCAGTCGATAGTGACATCAGATGCCGCACGTTCTAATTTTGCCTACCTCGGTCAACTCCTTACATCCATATGGGATTGGCTCGTGTCGGCAGTCCGGCATATCCTACCAATCTAAGGAGTGCTTGCTTAAAGGATAATAAGTGCGCAAAAGGTATATTGTGCGCACTTTATATACTGCGCTCCGCCTATACGCTGTTAAATATAAAAAAGAGCCGCTATCGGCCCTTCTCTTCCCTGCAGGTTGTGCAAATTAGCACGCTACATTACTGATCACGTATTCATATGCCTCATCAATGTTGTCGACTACTTTGTATAGCTGCATATCTTTTTCATCAATTGCTTTTCGTTCCTTGTATAAGACGGTTTCAATAAACTGCAGCAACGGGTTCCAAAAGGTCGAGTCAATAAGGAGAATTGGCACTTTGCGAATCTTGCCTGTTTGAACAAGCGTTACGATCTCAAAGAATTCATCGAGGGTACCAAATCCGCCGGGAAAGAATACGTAGAGTTCCGAGGCATACGTGAGCATTACTTTTCGAACAAAGAAATGGTCAAAACCAAAACGTTCCGTTAAATAGGGGTTGTACGCCTGCGCATCAGGCAAATTAATATTAAGGCCCACCGACGCTGTGCCGGATTCAAATGCGCCTTTGTTAGCCGCCTGCATGATGCCGGCACTGCCACCAGTGATGATGGCGAAATTCTTTTTTGCGAGCTTAGAGGCGAGCTCGACGGCTTTTTGGTAATCAGTGCTGTTTGTTTTCGAGCGCGCACTGCCAAAGAATGAGGCGGCAAGTCCGTATCGGCGAATAATGTCGAATCCTTCAACAAATTCGGACATGATCTTAAAGATGCGCCACGATTCAATACGGCGAGGTTTGCACACGAGAAGCGGTGGTTCCTCGGGAACAGTGCGCG
>OMJE01000037.1 GCA_900299275.1 bacterium
GCTTTCTGCTCGAGCGTTTGACGGCGACGCTCCTGTACCGCGAGCTGGAGCGTAAAAATTTCTTCGAAGGCGAAACGTTTGCGTGCCGCATCAGCATCACTTCGTTTGTGCGGGGCATGGACAAAGACGAGCGCGCTCGTAAGTGAGGGAAGTTTGAATCGCTCAAGAATTTCGGCAGGAATAGGATCCTCAATGGCCTCGTGCGCATGGGCTTCGAATGCTTTTCGTATAGCATGCGTAAACCACAGCGACGAAATGCCCTGACTCTCGGGGTAAATGGGGTAAAGCGTATCTTCTATGGTGTCGCCGGGAGAAAAAAGTGATTCGTGGACTTCATCGGGATTCGACTGCGGCGCACGATCGATCTCTGGGTTGGCCACATAGATTTTTGTACCTGCGCCAGCGACCTTGCCCGTGATTTTTACCACCATGCCGTCGGCCAATGTTTTTGCGATGTATGGTTGGGAAAACCACATCAATTTTATTTTGCCCGACGCGTCTTCGAGCCACGCCTCCGCGATCGGCCGCCGCGTTTTCCATGTCTTGCGTATGTCTGGTTTACGGATCGTGCCAAAGAGTGTTACCTCGGCGCCCGCGCTAACGCCGCCAATAGTGCCAACGTCGCCGCTCTGTTCATACCGCGAAGGGAAATGGTACAGAAGGTCGCGCACCGTGCGAATGCCGAGCTTGTGAAGGGCTCGGGTCTGCTCGGGGCGCAGGCGTTTCCAGTGCTTTTCAATGGGGTCTCCGGGGAGCATGTTATGCAGTATACGCGCGCAAGCTATTTCTGGCTTCGGTATAATACTAGAGTAATGGACAAAGATTCGCTTGTACTAGCAGCGCATGCGGGGGCGGTGGCCGCTGTTGTCGTGCTGCTTGCTGCGGGAGGTCTCCGTGCGCCGCTCACTCAGGCACACCGGTGGACAGGGACAAAAGCGCAATCGGCTGCCGTCTTTTTTATTCCCAGTGTCACGGTAACCGAGCTGCGCGACACCTATTCTACTGGCCAAACGGAAACCAAAAGCGGCGGCGATGCGAAAATACGTATTCTCATAGTTCCAGGTCATCAACCGAGCAAGGGCGGCACTGAATTTAAAGATCTGCGAGAGCGCGATATGGTGGTCGACATTGCAAATGATCTTGCCAATATGATCGGCAGCAACTCACATTTTGAAGTGACGGTGGCTCGAGGTAAATCATCGTGGAATCCAACCTTTGAATCATATTTCTCACAATACAAAACGGCCATAGATGATTTCGCTGCCCGTCAAAAAGAATTGATGAACATGCATGTTGCGGACGGCTCAATGCTGCTGACTGCGGATCAGGTGCATCATAATGACGCGCCTTCCACGGCCGTCACACAGCTCTATGGCATCAATAAGTGGGCAACCGACCACAATATCAACATCACGCTCCATTTGCATATCAATGATTATGCTGGCCGTCGCCCAAATCGTGCTGGCATGTATAGGGGCTTTGCGGTCTACGTGCCCGATCATCAGTACTCAAATGCGGGTGCCTCACGCAAAATAGGGGAGGCCATCGCAAACCGCCTGGCGGCTTTTCATGCCACAAGCACCATGCCGCGCGAGGATGCGGGTGTTGTTGAAGATCAGTCGCTTATCGCCATTGGATCAAATAACAGCACCGATGCTGCCGCGCTACTTATTGAGTACGCTTATATCTATGAGCCGCAATTTCAAAATGCGGCAGTGCGCAAACTCGCCATCGCCGACTATGCCTACCAGACGTACCTCGGCCTGCAGGACTTTTTTGCCGATCCACCGAACACGTCGTACGGATCGCTGTCGTTCCCCTATGACTGGAGCACTATTACTTTAAATGATGCTGGCGATGGCCCGGGCGTCTATGGACTACAATCCGCGCTTCGTTACCTTGGATATTACCCGGCGCAGGGCGCCTCACTGGTTGAATGTCCCATTTCAGGCATACTCGGCAGCTGCACAAAGAATGCCGTAAAGGCCTATCAGCGCGATCATGGTCTCGCTGCAACGGGGACGCTGAGTCAAAAAACCCGCGCGCTACTCGAGAGCGACCTTTCGAATCGCCAGGTGGTACACTGTGCGGATGGCGGATGCAAAAACAAAACAAACACTACAGGCGTATAAGAAACTTGGGGCACGTATAGAAACAAAAGGTCGTACAGTGCTGAAGCGCAGAGACGATTTTTCACTCTGGTATACGCCAGGTGTGGGGGCGGTAGCGAGTCATCTCGCAAAACATCCAAAGGATGCGCGCACATTGTCGATAAAGAAAAATAGCGTTGCGGTCATCTCGGATGGTTCAGCGGTGCTTGGTCTTGGTAATATCGGCCCCTACGGTGCACTGCCCGTGATGGAAGGCAAAGCACTCATTTTTAAAAGTATGGCCGGCATCGATGCATGGCCGCTCGTGCTCGACACGCAAGATCCCGAGGAGATCGTGCGCACCGTGAAAGCGATTGCTCCAAATTTTGGCGGCATCAATTTAGAAGACATTGCGGCGCCGGCGTGTTTTGAAGTGGAACGCAGACTCATTGAGGAGCTCGATATCCCCGTGATGCATGATGACCAGCACGGCACTGCTATTGTCGTGCTGGCGGGCCTTATCAATGCTGCAAAAGTGGTAAAGAAAGATTTAAAAAAACTCATAGTGGTGGTGAGCGGTGCGGGTGCGGCTGGTACGGCGGTAACTAAGCTGCTGCTGCAAGCAGGTATCACCGATATTCAAGTGCTCGATCGTGGTGGCGTCATCAATACCGCACGCCGTGATCTGAATGACGCAAAAAAAGAGCTTGCCAAGATCACGAATCCACGCGACGTGAGTGGCGGCCTCTCGGAGGCTCTTGCGGGCGCCGACGTCTTCATTGGCGTCTCCGGTAAAGGCCTGCTCACCGCAAAACAAGTGGGCACGATGGCTGCAAATGCAATCGTGTTCGCCCTTGCTAATCCCGTGCCCGAAATACTACCTGCGGAAGCCAAGAAAGGCGGGGCGGCCGTCATTGCAACCGGGCGTTCTGATTTTCCAAATCAAATCAATAACGCACTTGTGTTCCCAGGGATTTTTCGTGGTGCGCTCGATCGCAAGGTCCGAAAGATAACGGATAAGACGAAGCTTGCTGCGGCGCGCGCACTTGCAGCACTTATTGCAAGGCCGACCGCAGAGCGAATTGTGCCTGACATACTCGATGCGCGCGTCGTAAAGGCAGTGGCCAAGGCGGTGCGATAGTCTTGCCGAGCTTCATTTCTCTGGTACAATCCGGCCGGAAGAATACCACAGGAGGTGCTCCATGCTTGAAATCACGCGGGGTACAGCTCCGCTTCGCATTCGAAATGAGAGGCCTAGGGTTCCGCGATTCGTCGTTATTCTGTTCCTGATCTTCGGCGCTTTGTGCTCGCTCCTGCTTGCGCATACCGCCAGTCAGTACCGATACGAGGACATTCCCATCATTGCTTGGTAGCTCGGAGGGAGCATGAACGTGTCACATTTCATCTATGGTGTCTTGTTCTTTGCCGCGCTGCTTTCGGTCGACGTCATCTGCACGCTCTTGCCGATCGCTGCCCGCAGCAATATTGCTGCGGTCATGCTCGTCAGTGGTCTGCTGTTCGTCGTCTTTGCGTGGGCGCTCGACGGCTGGCGTGCACGGCTTGCGTTTTTCGGTGTCGGCGCGGGGTTCATCGTGGCTGCTCGCGATGTGCTCATGCGCGCAGAGTACCTGAATCAGCTGCTCGATCTTTTCGTTCGTGGCGTGAGCTTCTTTATCACGTGAATGGTCACGGTCGTCATAACGGCCCTGCTTACAGAGCAGGGCCGTTTTCCTTTCTTGCGCGGTTGCCGCGCATATTTCATACTGTGGGTATGGAAACAATAATTATCGGGCTTCTGATTGTGGCGCTTGTTGCGAGTGCGTTTTTTAATGCAGTCACGTGGGCATTTAACGGCATTGCGATTGCCGTACTGCTCGTGGTGTGGGTAGTGCTTATGTACAACCGTTTGGTGCAGCTTACCAATCAGGCAAAAGAAGCATGGTCGGATATTTCAGTGCAATTGAAACGTCGGTATGATCTTATTCCGAACCTTGTTGAGACGGTGAAGGGCTATGCTGCGCACGAGTCATCGGCATTCGAAAGTGTGACTCACGCGCGCACGGCTGCAATGAGTATTGGCAAGGAAGCGCCAGCGGCTGCGCATGCACAAGCAGAGTCAGCATTATCAGGTGCACTTAAGAGTCTCTTTGCCGTATCCGAGGCATATCCCGATTTGAAGGCAAACCAGAACTTCTTGCAGTTACAGCAGGAACTTGGCGATACTGAAGACAAGATTCAGGCGGCACGTCGTTTCTACAATGGCACGGTTATGGTTCTCAACACCGCAGTGCAGACGATTCCGAGCAATGTCATTGCTGGGGTGTTTGGATTCAAACCAATGGATCTCTTTGAGCTCTCAAATGGGGCAGAGGCTGAGCCAGTGAAGGTCTCGTTCTAAACGGGCATCTTGCCAATGAATCTCTATCAACAACGCTCAAGCAATGTGCGCCGCACATGGCTCCTTATCACGGGATTCCTCGTGGTAGTTACGTGCGTGGGGTATCTAATCTCGGCGTATTACGATGATCCCTTCATTACGATCATCGCCTTTGCGATGGCACTCGGCACCAATGTGTATGCGTATTGGTCGTCGGACAAACTCGTGCTTTCTCTCAATCATGCCCGACCAGCCACGCGCGAGGAATTCTTTGATTTCTACACGGTCACTGAAAATCTCGCGATCACAGCCGGTCTGCCAAAGCCGAAGCTCTATGTGATAGACGATCCTGCGCCAAATGCTTTTGCAACAGGGCGCGACGAAAAGCATGCCGTGGTCTGCGCAACCACAGGGCTGCTCTCGATGATGAGCCGCAGTGAGCTTGAGGGCGTGATCGCGCATGAGCTTTCACACATTCAAAATCGCGACATGCTACTCATGACTGTGGCCGTGGTGCTCGCGGGCTTTGTGGCTATGGCAGCAAATCTGTTCTTGCGTATGTCGTACTGGGGTGGGCGTAGCCGAGATGACTCTGATGGTAACGCGCTCGTGATGGTGCTCGCTATCGTTGGCATTATTCTTGCGCCGATAGCAGCAAAACTCATTCAGCTCGCTATTTCGCGTCGTCGCGAATTTCTTGCCGACGCTTCAGGCGCACTGCTTACGCGCTATCCAGAAGGTCTCGCATCGGCACTTCGCAAAATTAGTAGCTACGCCGCACCAATGCGCCATGCAAATCTTGCGACAGCACACCTGTTTATTGGAGATCCTTTTGGCGGTAGCAAACGAGGCGGAAGTGCAGCATGGATTGAAAAAATGTTTTCTACGCATCCGCCGGTAGAAGAGCGCATTAGTGCGCTTCTCTCACTGCACGCGTAATGGTATAAGAAGAAGGTACTGGAGGCGTCGCATAGTGGTCTAGTGCACCGCCTTGGAAAGGCGGCAGGTGGGAAACCGCCTCGAGAGTTCGAATCTCTCCGCCTCCGCTTGAGTCCGCGAAAGCGGAGGCGAGCACAGCGCCTGCGCGTCTCCTTGATTTCGTGTATACTGTCTCCAGGACAAAATAGTTATCAAGAGTGTGGGGAGAGAACTAGCTCAATGAACCACCAGCAACTCTTCGCAAGAAGTAAGTGCTCAATCTAGCCCGCAAGGGAAAGATACGAAACGCTATCAGCGCTACTACTCTCTTCTTTGCGGAAGAGCTTTTTGTTTTTACAAGCGTAGAAACAAAGATAATTATGACAAAAGCAACAAGACGTGAGTGGTCATTGGCAACAAAATTGGTACACAGCGGGGAAGCGCCCGACGAAAGCACTGGTGCGATTGCGCCGGTGCTCGTGCGCTCAAAAACATTTGCGCAAAAAGAATTTGGCAAAGCAAGCGAGTTCCAGTATTCGAGGGGCAATAATCCCACACGAGCGAAGCTCGAAGAAAAGCTTGCCGAACTAGAGGGCGGGGGACGCGCCGTTGTCTATGCCTCGGGACTTGCAGCTGAAAATGCTTTCTTCTTTACATTATCGCCGGGTGATCATGTGCTGTGTTGCCAAGAAGTGTATGGAGGCACGTTCAGATTGCTCGATAAGGTGCTTGCGCGTTTCGGCATCACCTTTGATTTTGTGGACTTTACGAGCGAAAAATCCATTCGCGCGGGAATCAAAGAGAACACCAAGTATCTCTATGTGGAGACGCCGACGAATCCCTCGCTCCACATCATCAATCTCGCCCTCGTGTCTAAGGTGTCAAAGGCAACTGGCATCCCGTTTGTGGTAGATGCGACGTTTTCGCCGCCATGCGCACTGCAGGCATTCCGCTTTGGTGCAGAAACGGTCATCCATAGTCTCAGCAAATATATAGCGGGACACAACGACATTATTGGCGGCGCGGTGATAACGAAAAATAACCACCTATACGATGATCTCGTTTTTCTGAATCGAACGATGGGAGCGATTCTTTCGCCAGACGAGTGTTATCGCGTGCTGCAGGAGGTGAAAACGCTCGAGCTTCGCTGGAAGCGAGTCAGCGAGACGGCGCTTACGGTAGCAACGTTTTTGGAAAAAAACCGAGCGATAGAAAAGGTGCTGTATCCGGGACTGCCGTCACACCCGGGGCATGCCATTGCGAAAAAACAAACGCAGGGCGGCTACGGCGCCATAGTATCTTTTGTGATTAAGCAAAAGAACACGAAAAAATTGAAGCGATTCGTGGATACTCTGCGCACAAACAGCCCCATTGTGTATGGCGAAAGTCTCGCCAGCCCGGAGACTATTCTGGCGTATCCGCCACTCATGAGTCATAAGAGCCTGCCGGATGATGTTCGTGAGTCGCTCGGCATTACGGACGGGTTCTTCAGACTCTCAGTGGGCTTTGAGGACGCCGAGGATATTATTCACGGGCTCCGCGAAGGACTTGCTGCTATCAGCTAAGCCGTATACTCAGGTAATGCGGCGACGGGTCATTCTAGAAAAACAGATAGGCGAGACGCCTCTCATGGCGCTCGAAGCGTGGCGCGCGGCGCATCCCGAATACCAAAAGGTGCCTGCGTCCTATGCGGGCCGACTGGACCCTATGGCGAGCGGGAAGTTGCTCGTGCTCTTTGGGGAAGAGTGTAAGCGACAAAAAGAGTATGTGGGTCTTGATAAGCAATACGACGTCGAAGTGCTGCTCGATGTCGCTTCGGATACAGGCGACGTGCTTGGGATTACCCAATATTCGGGAAAAAAGACACCTGTGGATAACTCGGTCCTGCGAGAAATTATTGGCAGGGAAGTAGGTGCTCATATGCGTCCCTATCCGCGGTATTCTTCAAAGACCGTACAAGGCAAACCGTTGTTTCTGCACACGCTCGAAGGAAACGCTGATGGTATTACGATTCCCGAGCATGAGGAGCATATCTACCGCATAGCCTTGCGCGACGTGACTTCCCTGTCCTCGCGAGAATTACAGGATCGTATAACAGAGCTGCTTTCACGCGCGCCAGTGTCGGATGA